>NZ_JBFBAG010000005.1:102306-290014 GCF_040682155.1 Amycolatopsis sp. NPDC051371 | reverse complement strand
TCGCTCCGGGGCGCCCCGCCCCCCCCGAACGCCACATTGGGGCGCCGGCGAGCTGGTGCTCACCGCAGGTCCAGCGCCGCCGCGACCGCCGAGGGGTCCACCGCGAGGGGTTCGACCTCGACGTTGCCCGCCAGGGCCGTCTGCGGGTCCTTCAGGCCGTGCCCGGTGACCGTGCACACCACGCGAGAGCCGCGAGGCAGCCGGCCGTCGGCGGCCGTGGCCAGCAGGCCGGCCACGCTGGTGGCCGACGCCGGCTCGACGAACACGCCCTCGCGCCCGGCCAGCAGCCGGTACGCCTCGAGGATCTTCTCGTCCGTCACGGCCTCGAAAAGCCCGTCGGACGCTTCCTTCGCCTTCACCGCGGCGGTCCACGACGCCGGGCTGCCGATCCGGATCGCCGTCGCGATCGTGTCCGGGTCGCGCACCGGCTCGCCGAGCACGAGCGGCGCCGCGCCGGCCGCCTGGAAGCCGAACATCCGCGGAGTGTTCTTCACCACATCGTCAGCGGCGTACTCCGAATACCCCGCCCAGTAAGCGGTGATGTTCCCGGCGTTGCCGACCGGCAGGCAGTGGATGTCCGGCGCCTCGCCCAGCGCGTCGCAGATTTCGAACGCCGCGGTCTTCTGGCCGGCGATGCGCACCGGGTTGACCGAGTTGACCAGCGTGACCGGGTAGTCGGCCGCGGTCTTGCGGGCCAGCTCGAGGCAGTCGTCGAAGTTGCCGTCGACCTGCAGGATCCGCGCGCCGTGCAGCACGGCCTGGGCGAGCTTGCCCATCGCGATCTTGCCCTGGGGCACCAAAACGGCGCAGGTGAGGCCGGCGCGGGCGGCGTAGGCCGCGGCCGAGGCGGACGTGTTGCCGGTCGACGCGCAGATCACCGCCTTGAGCCCGCTCGCGAGCGCGTGTGTGATGGCCACGGTCATGCCGCGGTCCTTGAACGAGCCGGTCGGGTTCGCGCCCTCGACCTTGAGGTGCACCTCGCAGCCGGTCAGCTCGGACAGGTGCCGCGCGGGCAGCAGCGGCGTGTTGCCTTCCCCGAGCGTGACGACCTGCGCCCCGTCCGGTACCGGGACGCGGTCCCGGTACGCCTCGATGATTCCCGGCCAGGCCTGGGTAGTCACTGGTCTTCGCCTTCCACCCGCATCACGCTGACGACTTCGTGGACGACATCGAGCTTCGCAATCTCGTCCACAGTGGACTGCAGGGCCGCGTCCGGTGCCTGGTGGGTCACCACGACCAGGCTCGCGCGGTCGCCGACGTCGCTCTGCCGCACGGCCGCGATGCTCACGCCGTGCCCGGCGAACGCCTGCGCCACCTGCGCGAGCACACCAGCGCGGTCGGCCACGGAAAGGCTGACGTGGTACCGGGTCGGCGTCTGGCCCATCGGCCGCACCGGCAGCGCCGCGTGCGCGGATTCGCGCGGGCCGCGGCCGCCGGCCACCAGGTTGCGGGCCACCGCGACGAGGTCGCCGAGCACCGCGCTCGCGGTCGGCGCGCCGCCCGCGCCCTGGCCGTAGAACATCAGCTCGCCGGCGGCGTCGGCCTCGACGTAGACGGCGTTGAACGCGCCGCCCACCCCGGCCAGCTGGTGGCTGCGCGGGATCATCACCGGGTGCACGCGGGCGGAGACCGACTCGACGCCGTCGTCGTCGGCCACGCGTTCGCAGATCGCCAGGAGCTTGACCGTGCGGCCCAGCATCCGGGCCGCGCCCAGGTCGGCGGCGGTGACGTCGGCGATGCCCTCGCGGTGCACGTCCGAGGCCGTCACGCGGGTGTGGAAGGCCAGCGACGCGAGGATCGCGGCCTTCGACGCGGCGTCGTAGCCATCGACGTCGGCGGTCGGGTCGGCCTCGGCGTACCCGAGGCGGCTGGCCTCGTCGAGCGTCTCCGCGTAGCCGGCGCCGGTGGAGTCCATCGCGGACAGGATGTAGTTCGTGGTCCCGTTGACGATGCCCATCACGCGCGTGATCCGGTCGCCCGCGAGGGATTCGCGCAGCGGGCGCAGCAGCGGGATGGCCCCGGCGACCGCGGCCTCGAAGTAGAGGTCGGCGCCCGCGGCGTCGGCCGCCTCGAACAGGTCGGCGGAGTGCTCGGCCAGCAGGGCCTTGTTCGCCGTGACGACGGACTTCCCGGCCTTCAGCGCGGCCAGCAGCCAGCCGCGCACCGGCTCGATGCCGCCGACCAGCTCGACCACGACGTCGACGTCGTCGCTGGTCACGAGCTTCTCGGCGTCGGCGGTCAGCAGCTCCGGCGGCAGCTCGGGGTGCTTGTCCGGGCGGCGGACGGCGATGCCGGCCAGCTCGACCCGCACACCCGCCCGCGCGGCCAGCTCACCGGCCTGCTCGGCGAGCAGCCGGGCGACCTCGCTGCCGACGGTCCCGCAGCCGAGCAGGGCGACCTTGACGGCCCGGCGTTCTTCTGGGGCAGCCACTGTGTTCAGACCTCCAGGCGGAGCATGTCGTCGGTCGTCTCGCGCCGCAGCAGCAGCCGGGAGCCGCCGTTGCGCACGGCGACCACGGCCGGGCGCGGCTGCCGGTTGTACGTGCTCGCCATCGAGTAGCAGTAGGCACCGGTCGCCGCGACCGCCAGCAGGTCGCCGGGAGCCAGCGTGTCGGGCAACCAGCAGTCTCGTACGACGATGTCGCCGGACTCACAGTGTTTTCCCACGACCCGGGACAGCACGGCCTGCACCGGCTGCTCGTTGTCGCCCGCGGAGCGGGAAACCACCCGGACGTCGTACACCGCGTCGTAGAGCGCGGTCCGGATGTTGTCGCTCATCCCGCCGTCGACGCTGACGTACCGGCGCGACAGGTCGTCGCCGAGCGAGACGTCCTTGATGGTGCCGACCTCGTACAGCGTGACCGTGCCGGGACCGGCGATGGCGCGGCCGGGCTCGCCGGCGATGCGCGGCACCGGCAGGCCCGCGTACGCGCACTCCTTGCGGACGATCTCGCGGATCTGCGTGATCATCTGCGCCGGCGGCGGCGGGTTGTCCTTCTCGGTGTAGGCGATGCCGAAGCCGCCGCCGAGGTCGACCAGGCTCAGCTGGTCGAGCAGCTCGGGGCCGTGCTCCTTCGCAAGGTCGGCGAGCAGCCCGACGACGCGGCGGGCGGCGACCTCGAAGCCGTCGGCGTCGAAGATCTGCGAGCCGATGTGGCTGTGCAGGCCGACGAGCTTGAGCGAGCGCGCGTTGAGCACCCGGCGCACCGCCTCGGCGGCGTCGCCGGAAGCCAGCGAGAACCCGAACTTCTGGTCCTCGTGGGCGGTCGCGATGAACTCGTGGGTGTGCGCCTCGACACCGACGGTGACCCGGATGAGCACCGCCTGCACGACGTCGTGGCGCGCGGCGATGTCGGCCAGCCGGGCGATCTCGAAGTACGAGTCGAGCACGATCGTGCCGACCCCGGCGACGATCGCGGCTTCGAGCTCCGCGGGCGACTTGTTGTTGCCGTGGAAGGTGATCCGGTCGGCCGGGAAGCCCGCGCGCTGCGCCACGGCGAGCTCGCCGCCGCTGCAGACGTCGAGGCTCAGCCCCTGCTCGGCCACCCAGCGGGCGATCTCGATGGACAGGAACGCCTTCGACGCGTAGTGCACGAGCGACGGGTCGTCGAACGCCTCGGCGTAGTCGGCGCACCGGGACTTGAAGTCGGCCTCGTCGACCACGAACAAGGGCGTGCCGTGCTTCTCGGCGAGCTCGCGGACGTCGACCCCGGCGATCCGCACGACGCCGTCGGCGGCGCGGAAGGTGTTGCGGGGCCACACCTTCGCCGGCATCTTGTCGAGCTCTTCGACTCCCGACGGCTGGAGCCCGGAGGTGTCGGCGTGGGTGTAGACGTCGGCGTGCCTGGGGCCCGCGGGGTGAGCCATTTCTTACATCCGTTCCGGAGCGGAGACACCGACCAGGGCGAGGCCGTTGGCGAGGACCTGGCGCACCGCCCCGTACATGGCGAGGCGCGCGTACGTCAGAGGGGTCGCCTCTTCGTCGCCCTGGGGCAGCACGCGGCTCGAGTTGTAGGACTTGTGGAAGGCTCCCGCGAGTTCTTCGAGGTAGCGCGCGATCCGGTGCGGCTCGCGCATGTCGGCGGCGCGGCGCACGGTTTCGGGGAATTCGCCGATGGTGCGGATCAGTTCACCTTCGGCGGGCGAGTCCAGCAGTCCGTAGTCGACGTCCACATCGGACTTGAGGCCGAGGTCGCCCGCCGAGCGCTCGATCGAACGGATCCGGGAGTGGGCGTACTGGACGTAGTAGACGGGGTTGTCGTTGGAGTGCTTGCGCAGCAGGTCCAGGTCGACGTCCAAAGTGGAGTCCACGGAGTACCGGATCAGCTCGTAGCGGGCCGGGTCGACGCCGACGGCCTCGACGAGGTCCTCCATGGTGATCACGGTGCCCGCGCGCTTGGACATCCGCACCGGCTTGCCGTCGCTGACCAGGTTGACCATCTGGCCGATCAGCACCTCGACCGTCGCCGGGTCGTCGCCGAACGCGGCGGCCGCGGCCTTGAGGCGGGCGATGTAGCCGTGGTGGTCCGCGCCGAGCATGTAGATGCAGAGGTCGAAGCCGCGGTTGCGCTTGTCCTTGAAGTAGGCCAGGTCGCCGGCGATGTAGGCCGGGTTGCCGTCCTGCTTGATGACGACGCGGTCCTTGTCGTCGCCGTACTCCGACGACTTCAGCCACCAGGCGCCGTCGCCGAAGTACAGGTTCCCGGAGTCCTTCAGCTGCTGGACGGCGGCGTCGACCGCGCCCGACTCGTGCAGCGAGTTCTCGTGGAAGAAGACGTCGAAGTCGGTGCCGAACTCGTGCAGGCTCTGCTTGATCTCGGCGAACATCAGGTTGATGCCGATCCGGCGGAACGTCTCGTGCCGCTGCTCCTCCGGCAGCGAGAGCGCGCTCGGCTCGGCCTTGATGACCTCGGCGGCGATGTCGTTGATGTAGCCGCCCGCGTAGCCGTCCTCCGGCGCGGGCTCGCCCTTCGCCGCGGAGATCAGGGACCGGACGAACCGGTCGATCTGGGCGCCGGCGTCGTTGAAGTAGTACTCGCGGGTGACTTCGCCGCCCTGCGCGCCCAGCACCCGGCCCAGCGCGTCGCCGACCGCGGCCCAGCGGGTGCCGCCCAGGTGGATCGGGCCGGTCGGGTTCGCCGAGACGAACTCGAGGTTGATCTTCGTGCCGGCCAGCGCGTTCCCGCGGCCGAACGCGGCGCCGGCTTCGAGCACCTGGCGCACGATGTCGCCCTGCGCGGCCGCGGCCAGCCGGAAGTTGAGGAAGCCGGGACCCGCCACCTCGGCCGAGGCGACGCCGTCGTCCGCCGAGACCGCCGCGCCGAGCGCCTCGGCGAACTCGCGCGGCTTCAGCCCGGCCTTCTTGGCCACCTGCAGGGCCAGGTTCGTCGCGTAGTCGCCGTGGTCGGGGTTGCGCGGGCGTTCGATGGTCACCTGCTCCGGCAGCACGGCGTCGTCGATGCCGCGTGCGGCGAGCACCTGCACGGCGGAGCTGCGGACCAGGTCGGCGAGAGCGGCGGGAGTCACTCGTCGAATTCTAGGTGTGCCCTGGTCGGGCGCTCGCAGCGGTCTCGGCCACGTCACGGCGGGCATCCACAAACCGCTTTTCGGGGGCCCGGGTGGCGGAGCCCCCGGCCCGAGGCGGAGCCTCGGTTTGGCACTGCGTGAGGCGTTAACGGTGATCAGACGGGCGGTCTCTACACTGGCCCGGGCGGGAATCCGTCCGCAGCCACCAGAGGGAGAACGCGGGAGCCATGGCGAACGGGACAACTCGGAAAAAGGGGTCGGCGGTGAAGGCGGCCCGTGGTTCCGTGGTGAGCAAGAAGGGCACGCCGTGGGGCACGATCATCGCGGTCGTGGCCATCGTCGCCCTGGCCGGCGCCGTGATCACCTACTACATGGTGGCCTCCGCGCCGAAGCGTGAGCAGTCCGACCGCGAAGCGGCGGCTGCGTCCTTCGCGCCGACGGCGTCCGACCCGGACCCCTCGAAGCGCATCCCCGGCGTGGTGACGGCCACCTACACCGGCAGCGTGCACGTGCTCCCGACCGAGCGCGTCGCCTACGACAAGACCCCGCCGTTCGGCGGCCCGCACGACGGCTACTGGGCCACCTGCACCGGCACGGTGTACCCGAACGCCGTCCGGACCGAGAACATGGTCCACGCGCTCGAGCACGGCGCCGTCTGGATCGCCTACAACCCGCAGCAGATCAGCGGGGACGCGCTGAACCTGTTGAAGGTCCGCGCCGAGGGCAAGCCGTACACGATGCTGTCGCCGTACCCGGGCCTCGACAAGCCGATCTCGCTGCAGTCGTGGGGCCACCAGCTGAAGCTGGACAAGGCCGACGACGCGCGGATCGACGAGTTCATCGCCGCGCTGCGCAGCAACCCGAACGGCGTCTACCCCGAGGTCGGCGCGTCGTGCGACGCCCTCGGCGCGGGCCAGTTCGACCCGGACAACCCGCCGCCGTTCGACCCGTCGAAGCCGGGCCCGGACGCCAAGTCGATGGACTACAAGGGCAGCACGGGTGCGCAGGCCGACCAGACCGGCGGCATGGGCCAGCAGCCCGTTCCCTCGACCGGCGCCCCGGCGCCTTCGGCGACCCCGACCAAGTGAGCACCGAAGCCGACGTCGAGGCCGACGCTCCCGAGCAGCCGACCTGGTCCCGCTGGGTGATCATCGGCGGGACGCTGCTCGCGGTGCTGCTCATCGGCGCGACGGCGGGGATGTTCCTCACCCGCACCATCGACGACGACTCCGCCGCTGCCACACCGGCGGCGGGGTCGGTCGAGGTCGGCTTCGCCCAGGACATGTCGACGCACCACCTGCAGGCCGTCACGATGGCCGGCTGGGCCCGCGACCACTCGACCGACCCGGAGATCCGGCAGCTGGCCTTCGACATCGAGCGCACGCAGCTCGAGCAGGTCGGCCGGATGAAGGGCTGGCTCATGCTTTGGGACCAGCCGGAGCAGGCGATCGGCGCGCCGATGAAGTGGATGACCGAGCCGATGTCCGGCCACGACGGCATGTCGATGGGCACAGCGTCGGTCAACCCTGGTGCGGGCGCCCTGATGCCCGGAATGGCGACGGAGGCGGAGCTCGCCAAGCTGCGCTCACTGTCGGGTAAGGCGCTGGACGTGTACTTCCTCCAGCTGATGCTCCGCCACCACCAGGGCGGCACGGCGATGGCCCAGTACGCGGCGGGTCATTCCTCGATGACGGCGTTGCAGGCGTTGGTCCGGAGCATCCTCACGTCGCAGGGCGCGGAGATGGACCAGATGAAGCTGATGCTTTCGGGACGGGGCGCTCAGCCGCTCCCCTGACCAGTTAGCGAAAGCCCCCTCCCGGCGTTGGTCACCGGAAGGGGGCCTTTTCGCTGCTTCCGAGGCCGGCGGTGCCTCACCAGGAGAGTTCCTGGCACCGCCTCGCACATTGGGGCGCTTCCACCTGCAGCGTCGCGTGCTCGATCGCGTACCGCGACGACAGCAGGGTCTGCGCCTCCAGCAACACGTCCGACTGCTGCGCGGGCGGCGCCAGCGTCAAGTGCGCCGAAGCCACCTCCATGCCCGACGTCAGCGTCCACACGTGCAGGTCGTGCACGTCTGCCACGCCCGGCAGCGCCGACAGCTCCGCGTTGATCGCGCCGACGTCGACGCCCCGGGGCGCGTGCTGGAACAGGATGCGCAGGGCGCGGCGGGCCAGGTTCCACGTGCGGGGCAGCACGAACAGCCCGATCGCGACACCGATGATCGGGTCGGCGTAGCGCCAGCCCGTCAGCAGCGTGAGCGCACCGCTGAGCAGCACGCCGACCGAGCCGATCAGGTCGGCCAGCACCTCCAGGTAGGCGCCGCGGACGTTGAGGCTCTCCTTCGCGCCCGACCGCAGCACGCAGAACGACACGATGTTGGCCGCGAGGCCGGCCGTGGCGGCCAGCAGCACCGGCAGGCCGGGCACCGCGGGCGGGTCGGCGATCCGGCCGACGGCCTCGACGAGCACGTACCCCGCGACGCCGAACAGCAGGACCGCGTTGGCCAGGGCGGCCAGCACTTCCGCGCGGTAGAGGCCGAAGGTCCGGCTGACCGTGGGGCCCGTGCGCCGCGCCAGGATGATCGCGGCGAGCGCCATGCCGACCCCGAGGACGTCGGTGAACATGTGCGCCGCGTCGGAGATCAGGGCCAGCGAGCCGGTCGTGAAGCCGACGATGAACTCGAGCACCATGAAGCCGGCGCCGATGCCCAGGGCGATGGTCAGGCTCCGCACGTACCGGCCGGACGCGCTCGCCGGCGTGATCGACTGGCCGTGCCCGTGGCCGTGTCCCATTCCGCCTCCGTTCGCGGTTCACCGTCGACGCCAAACATATAGTCGAATGCGCATATATGCAATAGAGGGCACCCTAAGTTCACCCGCCCGAAAGCTACTCCGCGGGCTCGCGGCGTCCAATCCACCAGGCGGGGTTTCCCAGCGGGCGGACCCGTCACGCTTCGGCGTCGACCATCCGCCGCAGCAGGTCACGCAGCTGCACCCGGTCGTCCGGACCCAGCGTCGCGAGCGGTTCGGCCGCGAAGCCCAGCGAGCGCCGGAAGTCGCGCGCCAGCAGGGCTCCCGCGGGCGTGGCCACGATGTTCTTGATCCGCCGGTCGCGGTCGTCGGACCGGCGCTCGACCAGGCCCCGCGCTTCGAGGCGGTCGATGATCCCCGTCACGTTCGAGCGCTCGGAGTTCAGCTTCTCGGCGATCCGGTGCATCGGCAGCGGCTCCCCGAGCGCGCCGAGCACCTTGGCCTGCACCGTCGTCAGGCCCTGCGCGGCCGCGGCGGACTCGTAGGAGCCGACGAACCGGTCGACGATCCGCGCGAGCAGGGCGACGACGTCGTCGGTGATCGGGTCAGCGCTCATCCGGCAAGTGTAAGCCGATAGTTGACTGCATGAACCATCCATGTCTATAGTCATTTTAGTTCACTGCATTAACCATCATTCACCTGAATCACATCGAGGTTCGAGATGAGCAACGACCGCGTCGCCCTGATCACCGGGACGTCCACCGGGATCGGCCTCGCCACCGCGGTCCGGGCGGCCCGCGCAGGCTTCCGGACGGTCGCCACCCTGCGCGATCCCGCCCGCGCCGACCGGCTGCGGGAAGCGGCCGGCGACGCCGAGCTGGACATCCGCCCGCTCGACGTGACCGACGCGGCGTCCGTCCGCGCGGCGTTCGAAGGCGTCCTCGCCGACTACGGCCGGCTCGACGTGCTGGTCAACAACGCCGGCGCGGGTCACGTCGGCACGCTCGAGCAGGAGCCGGTCTCCGCGGTGCGCGAGACCATGGAGGTCAACTTCTTCGGCGTCGTCGAGACGACGAAGGCCGCGCTGCCGGCGTTGCGCGCGAGCGGCGGCCGCGTGATCACGGTGACCAGCATCGGCGGGGCGGTCGGCCAGCCGTTCAACGAGGCCTACTGCGCGGCGAAGTTCGCCGTCGAAGGCATGATGGAGTCCCTCGCGCCGGTCGCCGCGGCCCAGGGCGTCACGGTGTGCGTCGTCGAACCGGGCGCGGTCGCGACGGAGTTCGTGAACAACATCGGCGTCGACGAGCGGCTCTTCGCCGACGCCGGCCCCTACGCGGAGTCCCTGCAGAAGTACATCGCGAACGTCACGAAGTCGTTCGAGGGCGCCCAGACGGCCGACGAGGTCGCCGAGGTGATCCTGGGCGCGATGACGGCGGACGCGCCGGCGTTCCGCATCCAGACGTCGAAGCAGGCCGAGGAGTTCACGGGGCTCAAGTTCGCCGACCGCGACGGCTCGGCCGTGCAGCGGCTGACGACCGGCTGGCTCGCCTAGCGCACCAGCCGGAAGAAGCCGCGGACCTGCTCGACGAACAGGCCGGGCTGCTCCAGCGCGGCGAAGTGGCCGCCGGCGGGCAGCTCCTCGAACCACCGCAGGTCGGTGTAGCGCTGCTCGGCCTGCCGACGCGACGGCCGCACGATCTCCTTGGGGAACACCGAAACGCCGGCCGGAACGTCCACTGTGGACAGGTCACGGTCGTTGTTCACCCAGTACATCCGCGCCGACGACGCCGCCGTCGCCGTGAACCAGTAGGCGGAGATGTCGTCGAGGATCTTCTGCCGGTCGACGGCGTCCTCCGGGTGACCCTTGTTGTCGGTCCAGGCCCAGAACTTCTCGGCGATCCAGGCGGCCTGGCCGGCGGGCGAGTCGGTGAGGCCGTAGCCGAGCGTCTGCGGCCGGGTGCCCTGCTGGGCGGAGTAGCCGCTCCCGGACCGCCGGAACTCTTCGAGGTCGGCGAGCGCCCGCCGCTCCTCCGGAGTGGGATCGTCCTGGTTCATCCGCACGGGCGCGAAGTTGACGTGCACCCCGACGACCCGCCCGGACCGCGCGAGGGCGTTCGTGATGGCGGCGCCCCAATCACCGCCCTGGGCGCCGTAGCGGTCGTAGCCGAGTTCTTGCATCAGTTGGTCGAAGAGCTCGGCGACCCGCGCGATCTTCAGCGCGGGCTTGTCGCTCCACCCGAACCCGGGCAGCGACGGAACGACGACGTGGAAGGCGTCGGCGGGATCGCCGCCGTACTTCGCGGGATCGGTCAGCGGTCCGAGCACGTCGAGGAACTCGAGAACGGACCCGGGCCACCCATGGGTCAGCACGAGCGGCAGCGCGCCGGGTTCCGGCGACCGAAGGTGCACGAAGTGCAGGCCGACCCCATGGACCTCGGCCCGGAACTGCGGGAAGGCGTTCAGCCGGGCGGCGAACCCGAAGTCGTACTCCTCACCCCAGTCCCGGCACAGCTCCCGGACGTAGGAGAGCGGCACACCCTGCGACCAGTCCTGGACGGTCTCGGCCTCGGGCCACCGAGTCCGCCGAAGCCGCTCCCGCAGGTCGGCGACATCGGCCTCATCGAGAGACACCTGGAACGGCTTGACCATCTCGGCTCCTTCAAGCGGGCTTCCCACGCTAGCGACGTCCCGGCGAATGGATCAACTTTTATAGCTCTGACCAGCAGGTTCCCGGATGCGGCCACCTGCCCGCGAGGGGTCCGGAGGATGCGCTAAGCTTTTGGAGTCGCCCAGCGATGGGCCCTCGTAGCTCAGGGGATAGAGCACTGCCCTCCGGAGGCAGGTGTCGCAGGTTCGAATCCTGCCGAGGGCACCCGAGATGCCCGAGGTGTGTTCGCGGAACGCGCGAACCCTGCCTCGGGTTTCGTGCTTTTTGGGGGTCTGAACCCCCAGACCCCCGCCGGAGACAAATCCCCGGGCCCCAGCGTGGTCAGGTTTGGCGTGGACCCTCGCTTAGGTCTGCGGCGCTGGCGCGCGGGATCGGTCTGTGCGTTGCACGCGCAACAGCACCTGCGATCCGGCCGCGGCCGGCGTGAACCCGAACCCGACGGTCGATGGTTTCCGCCGGACCCGTCCGTCAGGCATAATGGAACAACGCGGTCGTGATAGGGAGGCTGGTCGGCGTGAGGTCAACCGATTCGGACGTATGCACGGAATTGCTCGACCTGACCGGGGTTTCGCTCCGGGAACTGCGCTCTATCCGCACTCCGTCGTTGGACTCGGCGATCAGAAAAGTTTTTGACAGCTCGAAACTCGTCGACATCGACGAAGTTCAGGGGCAAGCACAGATCAAGCTGTGATCCGCGCCTGGGATCTCCACGATTCACTTCGGGTGGACCGGCGAAAAGGAGATGAACCGGATGCCGGTCGAGCTACCGCGGCACCAGCTGCCGTGGCCGTCGTTCACTCAGCTTTCCACTGGGCCGGCCGGAAAGCTCGTCGTGGACCAACTGCGAGCCGGGCAACTCAGCCGGCGAAAACTCCAGCTTCGGGCGCTGATCGAACTAATCGAAGCCGCAGGCCTGCGAGCGGCATCGGCACACGTGTGGCCTATCCTCATCGCCGCGGAAAGCAGGAACTCCGCACTAGTCGATGAGCTGTTGCTACACCCGTCCGCCGGGGTCTGGCTCACCCGATCGCTCCGGAAACTGTCGGGCGCACCCGTCGACAGCACGCCGCTGCGGACGGATCTGGACTACCTCGCCTCGCTCACCGGAGCCGCGGCTCTGCGGTGCGGTATCCCGTGCACGATCGACGTCCCGGTCGTGCACGGCGTGGCCACTCTCCCGACCGTCGGCCAGCTGCGGCTCCCGTCCGCTTTCCCGGCCGGAAAGGCGATTCTCGAGACAGCTCCGGACGGGTCGGGCATCCTGCGCGCGCTCGTCGGAGGCGTTTCCGTCGAGTTCGTCCCGCCATTGCCGAGTCCCGGATTCGTTCCGGTCAACCGGCACACGGTCGAGTACCGCGGAACCCGGCTCTCCGTGGAGATCGATGACCGTGGGCCGTATCGGACCTTCTCAGCACCGGTTGCGCCGAACCCCTTGGACCAGCCGGGATACTCCGAGTGGACCAAGCTTATCGACGAGGCGTGGCAGATCCTCACCTCGCACTATCCCGGATTCGCCACCGAACTGGCCAGCGGAATGTCGACTCTCGTCCCTCTCGAAACCGAAAGCTCCTTCACCGGCGCGTCCTCGTCCATCGCCTTCGGCGCGATCGCGATGACCTCGAAGTATTCAGCGGTCGATTTGGCCGAAGCGCTCGTCCACGAGCTGCAGCATTCCAAGATGAACGCACTCCTCGATCTAGTTGATCTGGTCGACCCGAATTTCTCCGAGCTCCTGTACGCACCGTGGCGCGACGATCCACGGCCGGCCAGCGGTCTGCTTCACGGAATCTTCGCGTTCTTGACGGCCGTGGAGTTCTGGCGGGTCCAACTCGGGCAGGACGAAGCCGGCGGACGACACGCCCAGTTCAGCTATGCCTATCGACGGCAGCAGGTCCGGCAGACGGCCGATGTGCTCCTGGCTTCCGGCGCCCTGACTGATCTCGGCCGGTTCTTCGTGGAGTCCCTGTCCGCCCGGCTGACTGCGGCCGAAGACGCCGATGTCCCCGCCGAGCTCGATGCGGCAGTGACCCGGGTGGCGAATGAGCAACAAGCCACCTGGTGCCTTCGCCACCTTCGCCCCGACGAGAGCTGGGTGGCCGCCACAACCGAGGCGTGGCTGGCCGGTACTGAGCCACCGCGGCCACCGGCCGGGCCCGCCGAGGTCACGCCGTGGCGTAGGTCAGTACCCCACTCGCCCCGCATGGACTTGCTCAGACTGCGCTACTTGGGACAGCGAGCGCGTCGCCGGAACCTCTCAGCGGCGGACCTGGCCTACATGGCCGGGGACCTGACCGCCGCACGGACGGCCTACATCGCGACGATCCTGGGCGCACCCCAGGACGACCAGGCCTGGCTCGGCCTGGGACTCACCATGAGTGCAGACGGACAGCGGAACACGTTGCTCACCGCACCCCACCTGGTGCTCGGGGTCCGAGACCGGCTGCTCGGCCGCGAAGACCCGTGCGACCGGCCGGTCCAGCTGGTGAACTGGCTGACCAGTGCCGTGCCCACCGGCTGACCGGCGGGCACGGCGGGCGCCGGCTCAGAGCTGCATGGTGTCGGTGTCGCAGTTGGCTCGCTCGGACTTGACCGCTGCGGCGACGGCCGGGTGCCCCTCGCCGAGCGCGATTCGCAGCCGTTCCAGAGTGTTCCCGTGCAGGATCGTGGCCTCGTCGTCACGCGCCATGGCACGCAGGTCGATCGACAGGTTCACCGCGATCGCCAGCGTCGCGGGGTGATCCGGGCCGAGCACCCGGGCCGACCGCTCCAGATTGGCGACGTCGAGGTCGTACGCTTCCTGTATCCGGCCCAGCGCCGCCAGGTCACTCGCCAGGTTCGTGACGCACACCATCGTGGAGGGGTGGTCGTCCCCGAAAACCTGCCGAAGTGACACGGCCGTCTGCTCGTCGAGTTCGTGAGCCCGGTCGAGGCTGCCGATCAACCGCAGCGTGATACCGAGATTGATGGCCGCCACCAGCGTGAACGGGTGCTCGGCTCCGTGGGTGGCGACGAAGAGCCGGTGGCTCGACTCACCGAGCTCAAGTGCCCCGGCCAGATCGCCCAGGTGACGCAAGTCGGCGGCGTTGCACGTCTCCGACGTGATGGTGTCGAGGTGCTGGTCACCGTGCCGGCGCCGGTAACGCTCCGCGCATTCTTTCGAGAGCTGGTAGGCCCCTTCATGATCGCCGGCCTTGCGACGGGCGACAGCGAGGTTACGCATCGCGCCGATCGTCCGCGGGTGGTCGGCGCCGACCACCTCTCGTTGCCGGTTCAGCGTCTGTTCCTGCAGCTCGCAAGCCTCGACGTACTGGCCACATTCACGCAGGTCCATCGCGAAAGCGTTCAGGGTAAGGAACGTGTCGACGTGTTCTTCGCCGAGCACGATCTTCTTCCGCCGCCAGACGTCTTCGTCGAGATCGCGCGCCTCGAAGAACTTGCCGACGAGACGCAAGGTGCCGGCCAGGTTGTTGCCCGCGGCCAGTGTCGCCGGATCGTCTTCACCGAGGACGCGCTTGGACCGCTCGAGGATATCCTCGCCCATTTCCAGCTCGCGATCGAACCGGCCCAGTGACCGCATGTCCTGGCGCACCGTGTTGGCGACACTGAGGAAGAGCTCGTTCTCCTCTCCCATGGTCTCCTTCACCAGTTCGTAGGTACGACTATTGAGCGTGCGCGCCTCTTCCATGCGGCCCAGCCGCCACAGCGAGACGCCTTGGAGCCGAGCCATCGACAGGGTGTCGGGGTCAGTCTCGCCGAACATCTCCTGCCACTTTTCGAGCGCCTCGTGCGATGTCTCCCGAGCACCTTCGTAGTCGCCGTAACTGACCAGATAGCGAACCAGGTTGACCATCATCCGACGCACCCACGCGTCGGAGCGGCACTCCATCATCCGCGACACCATGGCGTGCGGGAGCAGCTCGGAGTAAGTCTTCCAATTGGCCGAGTTCTCCGGGTCGTTGGGGTCGCCGTGCACCAGCAGCACGTGCACCGCGTGCCGCATCTCGTCCCGCTCAGCGTCGGTCAGCTGGTTTTTCAGCACCGTTTGCACCAATCGGTGCAGCTGAAGAGTGTTGCTCCGGTGATCAAGCCGCGCCAGACTGTAGCGGCTGATCTCCCGGATCGCCAGGTTGAGCTTGATCGGCTGGCTGAGCGCGTCGCCGAGAGCATCCGGCACCGGCGCGTTCCGCACGGCGGTGAAAAGATTCCGCGAGATGGGCTCCGGCCCAAAGAAAGCACACACCTGGAGCAGTTGCAGGGCGGCCCGGTGCGAAGCCCGGAGTTTTGCCAGCGGGACGTTCCACGCGGCGGCCACCGAACGCTGGTAGTCCGCGGTTTCGAACTCCGTCGTCAGCTCGGCGAGGTTCTGGTCCAGCAGCTCAAGGTATTCGTCGACTGGCATACCGGTCTGCGCCCGCCACGCCGCCGCTTGCTCGACGGCCAGGGGCAGATCGCCCAGCGCTTCCGCGAGCACGTCGGCGTCCGCATCGGTGATTTCTCCACCGGCTTTGCGAAGCAGTTCTTTGCTTTCTTCCCGGGTGAAGAGGTCGACCTCGACCGTGCGCGCCACGCCGGACCACTGCGAGTTGCGCGAAGTGACGACGATATGGCCGGTGTCGCCGGAAATCGCTGGAAAGAAGGGGCTTACGACATCGGGCCGGTCGGCGTTGTCGAATACCAGCAGCCAGCGTGAATACGGCTCGCCTTTTCGCAGTGCTTCCAGCACACCCGGAACTGCCGCGTCCGCCGTGCCCGGCACCTGCAAGCCGAGGCGTTTCGCCAGTTCGACGAGGCTGCTCGAAATCTGCGACGGCTGCTCGGCGGGTATCCACCAGATCACGTCGTATTCGCTGGCGTGCCGGTAGATGTATTCGACCACGGTCTGCGACTTGCCCACGCCACCCATGCCGTGCAGAGCCTCGGGAAGCACCGCGGTCGCCATGTCCGCCTGGACCAACCGGTTCCGGAGTTGGTCCAGCAACTCGTTCCGGCCGACGAAGTCAGGGTTACGCAGCGGGACGGTACCCCAGATCTGTGGCCGGACCCGAGCTGTCGTCGGAGAACCTGTGACCGAGACGGTCGATGCGGGAGTGGTCACGGCGTCGTCTCCTCCGGAAGGGGTGGTGGCACCCGCGGGTCCGCCCGACGAAGTCGGGCTCTCGGTCGTGATCAAGTTCGGCTCTCCGAGGTTCTGGGGGTCGTCGCTCTGAATTGATCTAGTGTTGCGGAGCACACTAGACTGTCGAGCCGACGGCGCCAGTTCGGCCCGTAGCTTCTTCGCACGACGGGCATACCTTCCGGACAAAGCACGGAAGACGGCTTCTTGAACGCGCAGGTACGGGACGTTCTCCGGCGACGCTTCGAGTCGTGAGGTCGTGTCGGGGTCGTCTATCGCGTCGCGATAGTTGCGCAGGGCCGCGATCCGAGAGCCCGCATATTGCCCCAGGACACGGGCGACTCGGACGGTAGTGTCGCGTCTTTCACCCGAAAGAAGCTCCGCGCGCACTCCGTCGCGGAATTCGAACGTCACTTCCGACGGATCCGAGGCCGTGTTCCGGGAAACCCGCTGAACCAGGTCCCCGAGGAGCACTTCGGCCAGCGCGGGCAACCCCGAGCCCGGGAGCAGCACACGCTGCACCAGCCGCATCAACGGCAGGTTCAGCGGTGCCGCGGCAAGGAGTCCGGCCAGTTGGAAAGCCTGCGCGGACGCATAGGTCCTGAAGCGAAGCACCCTGCTGCGTGGTGACAGCTCTTCGAGCGGCTCGACCGGCGGCCCGGCGGCCAGGCGCTTGCGGTGGTCGCGGTGCGCCAGGACCGCCGTCGTTTCAATCGTGGTCGCCGTCGAAACCAACTTCGCCCAGTCGCTCAGCCACGCCTCGGACAGGTTCAACACCGGCACGGCGACTGCGCCGTCGGCGGCCGCCGGCGCGTCGCCGGACACCGGCTCGCGAGGCCGCACCCGCAGCCGTCGGTTGGGCACTCCGGGGGCCGTCGCGGACAGGCGGAGCCGGCTCGGCGAAAGGCCGCCCCACGTCCAAAGCCGTTGCGGCAGCACGTGCGCGACCGCCACCGGCATCTGCTCGGACCAGCGGGCCAGCATCTCGTGCGCCACGCCGTCGTGCCAGGTGGAGCCGATCGCATCCGTCAGGACCAGAACGAGCCTGCGTCCGGTGGGATCGGTGAGATCCCGGGCGCGGTAACGCACTCCGCCGGAGCCTTCCGCGCGCAGCACAGGGTCCCCCGGCGACGGCTCCGAACTGTCCATCAGGTGTACCCGCACATCGCGGAACGCGCCCTGCCGGCGGGCCAGGTTCCGGAACTCTGTGACCGTGTTCCGCCAGATCTCCATCGAGGGAGCGGTGTCCACCACAAGCGACAGCTCGAACTTGTGCCACAGGTCGGGCTGCCACACCGGCAGCCACATCCCGTCGTCGGCGGCCTGGATCGCCGTGGCCTCTTCGTCCAGAACTGTGGCCCACGGCGAGGGCGAAGTACGCATGAGCGGCCGCAGGGCCCGGGTGACTCCCCGGGCGTCCGGCAAGGCGGGGGCAATCGACGTGAGCAGCGGTGCGGCCCCCTGGCCGTCGTCGGCGATGACACCGGTGGCGCGGAGGAACCCCGGCTCACCTGGCTCGAAGACCTGCCGCCCCGGCGCGGTGGACTGGTCGGTCCCGGTGGGTTCCGGTTCCCGCTGCGGCGCGGCCCGCCCGGTTTCTCCCACCGGTGGGTGAGTGGGTTCGGGCTCGGGGAGCTCCCTGTCTGCGCCGTCGGCCGGACGCCCCGGCTCCACCTTTCCACCCGGCGCATCGGTCGCCCACTCGGCGCCGAGCCGCCTGGCCAGCCAGAGTGCGTCGCGTACTTCCCGCCAGGTCAGATCCCCGCTGCTCAGCGACGGACGCGGTGTGTCCGGGGACGGCGTCTCGTCGGCGGTCATTCCGCCTCCAGGGACGACAACGGGTGCCAGATCGCCTCGAGGAGTTCCCTCCACTCGTCGTCGGTCTGATAAGCGCCGGATGTCGCGAGCTCTGCGGCGAGGTGCACGGCGTTCAGCAGTTGATCTGAGGCCAGGCCGCCGACGCGCTCGCTTTGTTCGAGGAACTGGCGGATGAGCCCCCGGATGTCCAGACCGTCGGTTTCCCCGAACTGCGCCGCTACCATCTGCCCGAGTTGCTCGATGGTCGGGGGGCGCATTTCCAGCCGCAGGCACCTTCGCAGGAATGCGGGCGGGAATTCTCGTTCACCGTTGCTCGTGACGATGACGATCGGAAAAGCACGCGGCCGGACCCGGCCGTCCTTGACGATGGCCGACCCGCCGCGATCGTTAGTGAGAACCGCGACCTCCGGCTGTTGTTTGGCGATCCGGACGAGTTCGTCGATTTCGTATTCGCCGTCTTCGAAGACGTTGAGTAGGTCGTTCGGAAGGTCGATGTCACTCTTGTCGAGCTCATCGATCAGCAGAACTCGCGGTTTCTCAAACGGCAGCAATGCGGTTCCGAGTGGGCCGAGTCGGATGTAGTTGCCGATGTCAGACCGTTCTTCGAGGTGCGCACGGGCTGCCTGTACACGGCCGATGGCGTCGTAGAGGTAAAGCCCGTCCTGAAGCTTTGTCCGGCTCGATACCGGCCATTTCAACACCGGACCGAGTCCGAGTTCAGCGGCCACCAGATAAGCCAGGCTCGATTTCCCTGTTCCCGGGCGACCGGTGACCAGCAGCGGGCGGCGCAGGTGGATGGCCGCGTTGACCATGGCCACCTCGCGCGGGTCCGGCACCCGTGGCTGCGTGCGCGACCGGCCGATCCGGCGGCCGCCGTCGCCATCGTCGTCCTCCGGATGACTGGCCGTGCCTTCACCGTCGAACCGCCGCCAGGGCGGCGGGCTCGGCAAAGAGTCCGCGGCGGCGCCGGGAAGCCCCGTTCCGCGGTAGATCCGCCAGTCTCCGGCGTGGTTCGCCGATTCGGCATTCGTCATGCGCTGGGCACCGCCTCTGGGGCTCCCGGGCGCTGAGGCAGGACGATCCGTTCCGGATCGTCGTACAACAACGCGAGCCGGCTGCCCACGTGCGTTCCTTCCGGTCCTTCGGCGAAGGCTGACAGCCGGATGAGCCGCAGGCGCTCCAGCAGGTGGTGCGAGTCCTCGGCGTGCAGTAGTTCTTTCACGGTGTGGGAAAATTCCTCCGAACGACAGTCTTCTCGGTGCCAGACCATGATGGGGAACCCCGCGCGGAGACCGACCGCGATCTCGTCGCTTTCCGCTGTGAACGCGTGCGGAGGCGCGCTCAAGACGAAGGCCACGAGCTCCGGCCGGGCTTCGAACCGGGAGGTCAGCTCCCGCAGGTTCCGCGTCTCGTCATCGATGCTCCAGAACCCGGATTCCAGCGCGATGGGCCCACCGCCGCCGGCTTGAGCCTTCAGTTCCTTCCAGCGGACGAACCAGGCGCGATGCCACTTCCGTAACTTCATCCGCTCCAGGCTGCGCACGCCGAGTGGGAAATGGCAGCCGAGCGGTTCCGGCACCGCGGTTTCCGCTTCCCACTGCCACTGGTCTACGTCAAGGTGGAGCAGGTCGCGGCTGAGGACGAAGTCCAGGCGGATATCGGGGTCGTAAGGGGCCCACTCGCCTTCGACCTGCTCAGCCAGCTCTGCAACCTTGTACTTGATCTCATCGAAGCCGCCGATGTAGTCCTGACCCCGTTCCGGGTACCAGCCTTCGGACACGTCGAGTTGGCGCCAGTGGGACAGGCGGTACCGATCGCCGGTCGGCCCCTCGGGCTGCAACAGGAAAACCAGGTACGCCTCGGAGCGGGGCGCGGGCGGTGCGGTCGACCGAGTCACGCCCTTCACCCGGTCACGGAAAGCATTCATCTCCGCGGTGAGACCCATGCGCCTCGTCTTCTCATCGACCCACCTGCGAATCTCCTCCGCCAGATCGAACCGCAGGCGGGCGGCGATACGCTCGACGAACATCAGGCTTCTGGGCAGTCCGTCCGGACCCGAGTTCAGGGTGTCCAGCGCCAAGAAGGCGTCCTCGAGCGAGGCTTCGTGCTGCAGTTGCGGCGCACCGCCCCCGCCGGCCAAGCCGTAGATCTCGGCGACGTCCGGGACCGCTACACCGGACAACAAGCGAAACAGCTGCCGCCGCTCTTCGGCCGACCACGTCTCCAGCGACGTCATGTCGACGATGATCCGCCGGAGGGTGGTCATCCCGATGGTCCCCGGCTCGATTTTCTCCAGCACGCTCAGCAGGGCGGCGAGACCGTCCGGCCGCTGTCGGCAGGCTTCGACGATGGCGAACAAATGCAGGTTCGTCTGCGGATACTCGGTAACCGGCAGCGAATACCCGAGTTCGTCGGAAAGGATCTGCAGCACGAGCCGCCTGCTGTTGAGATCGACCAGGCACGAGACCCGGTGCAAAGCTTCGACGAGTGACCACAGGACGCCGCCGTCCGGTGTCTCACCCGCCATGGCAAGCCCCTCCGCCTCACTATGGGGACAGACCGACCATGATAGCGATGTCAGGCCACGAGTCGCTCCTACCTTTCAGGGGATTGACTAGAATTTTTTTATTTTCGCACTACAGAAGCAGCGCGAAGATCGTTTTCGCTGACGCAGACCCGTCGGCAAGCTGCGAAACGGACGGATCGGGCTCTACCGCTCGCTCTCCGCACTGTCAAGTGACGTGTGGCAGCAACTCACTCGTCCAGTGGGGCGCCTTGCCAGCGCCAACCTGTCTGGAGTGAGCGGCCAGGGACCTCTGCGCGGTCCGTCGCCCACAGCAGCGCCGTCCATGGGTCCAAGTCCGCGACGTCACCCACGTGCGGGAACAGCCTTGCCACCGTTCGGGCGCAAATCTCGCGGGGTGGGTCCAGCGCCAAGCCGAGGCCGCGGGCTATGTCCTCGCCGTGGACCAGCACCTCCGCGCAGCCCATTGCCGCGAAACCGGCTGGGTCCGCCATGCCCGTCGG
This sequence comes from Amycolatopsis sp. NPDC051371, assembly GCF_040682155.1. NCBI lineage: Bacteria > Bacillati > Actinomycetota > Actinomycetes > Pseudonocardiales > Pseudonocardiaceae > Amycolatopsis > Amycolatopsis sp. NPDC051371. Next base: position 269,112 of record NZ_JBFBAG010000005.1, on the reverse strand, counting down.
GTGGTATGCGCGGGCTTCCGGAGGCGCCGAACGGACCACCGCCGCGAGGATTGCGCTGCCCGCCAACGCGAACTCCAGCGCGTCGGCCGATGATGCGTCCTTCTCCAACGCTGCCAGGAAAGGCACGTAACCGCTGGGACGGCGTGAGACCAGTTGCGCCGCGTACGACAACAAACAGTCGCCGATGTGCTCCGCCGTGCGGAAACCGTCCAGGTCGCCGGTGCCGGGCACCGTGGTCCAGTCTTTCGCGACCGCCGGACGTAAAGCGTCGGCCAGGCAAGCTATGGCCGCGTCGAGGTCCGCGGCGGAAACCGGCTTCATGATCGCGACCCTAGCCGGTAGGTTCCCGGGGCGACACCGAACTGGCGCTTGAACGCATGCGACAACGCGAAAGGCGAGCCATAGCCGACTTTCGAAGCGATCGACGGCAGCGGAAGGTCGGTGTCCTGCAACAGCCCCGCCGCCGTGGTGAGGCGCCACCACGTCAGATACGCCATCGGTGACTGGCCCGTCAACGCCGTGAATTTGCGGGCGAGCGTCGCGCGGGACAGGCCCGCCCGGGACGCCAGATCCTCGATCCGCCACGGTGCCTCGGGATTCTCGTGCAGGGCCTCCAGCGCCGCCGCGATCGAGGGGTCGCGCAACGCCTGGGGCCAGCCCGCGCCCGGCGTCCCCGTCAGCCACGCGCGGATCAGGTAGACCAGCACCAGATCCAGCAGGCCCGTCAGGACCGTGGCCGAGCCCGGACGGTGGGACGTCACCTCGGCTCCGAGCAGGTCGATCGCCGCCCGGAGCTCCGACGAGCCGCCGACCTGGGCCGGGATGTGCACCACCTCCGGCAGGCTCGCCAGCACCGGGTGGCGGCGCGCGCGGGACAGGCGGTACTTGCCGCACAGGAACTCCGTCCGGCCGGCCGGCTCGGGCACCGCCGTCTCGAACGGCACCGCGCCCGACGCGTCCGGGCGCGACGACAACGTGTGCGCGCTGCCGTGCGGGACCAGGACCACGTCACCCGCTCCCAGGGGCACCGGCTCGCCGCCGGGTGGGATCAGCCAGCCGCTGCCGCGCAGCAGCACGTGGAAGCCCGCGCCCTCGTACGGCGCGAAGCCGTAACACCACTCGGTGCCGGCGCACAGCCGGTTCGACGTCGGCTGCCCGATCCGTACCGCGGCGATCGCGTCACTCAGCAGGTCCACATCGAAACCCTAGTCTCTGAGACGTCCAAGCATCAAATTGAGCTACCAGAGCATTGGAAAGCTCAGACAAGAGCTTCAGAGTGGAGGCATGCACATCGGTGACGTCGAAGTCGTGAAGGTCCTCGAGTGGCAGGGCGAGATCGCCCCCGCGCGGACCATCGTCCCCAGCCCGCCCGAGCTCTGGCAGGACAACGCCCACTGGCTCGCACCCGACCACTGGAACCCCGGCACCGGCGGCTACCGCGGCACGGTCCAGACCTGGGTGCTGCGCAGCGAGGGCCGGGTCATCCTCGTGGACACCGGCGTCGGCAACGACCGGGACCGCCCGCAGATCCCGCTGTTCGACCACCTGGCGACGGACTTCCTCGGCCGGCTCGCCGAAGCCGGAGTCCGGCCCGAAGACGTCGACGTCGTCGTCAACACCCACATCCACTACGACCACGTCGGCTGGAACACCTTGCTGCGCAACGGCGAATGGGTGCCGGCCTTCCCCAACGCCACCTACCTGATCCCCCGCGCCGACCAGACGTACTTCGACCCGCGCAACGCCCACCGGCGGCCCACCCCGCGCACCGAGCACGAGCACCTGCGCCGCGAAGGCAGTCTGCTCGTCTACGCCGACAGCATCGCCCCCGTGCTCGGCAAAGCCGTGCTGTGGGAGGGAAACCACCGCATCGACCGCAACCTGACCCTCGAACCCGCGCCCGGCCACACGCCCGGGTCGTCCGTCGTCCGCCTGGCCTCCGGCGGGGACCGCGCCGTGTTCGTCGGCGACCTGCTGCACAGCCCCGTCCAGATCCTCGAGCCTCAGCACAGCAGCTGCTTCTGCGAAGACCCGCAGCAAGCCGCCATAACTCGGCGCCGCGTCCTCGAACGCGCCGCGGACGACCACGAGCTCGTCGTCCCGGCCCACTTCGCCGGCCCCGGCGCCGCCGAAGTCGAGCGCGACGGCAGCCGGTTCGCCATCCGTCGCTGGGCCGGCGATCCTGTCGAAAAGCTGTGAACCGGACGGATCCGGCACTGCCAGGCACCTCCGCGCGTTGTCAGGGGGACAAGGAGGAACCATGGGTGCACTTGGGACGCTGCTCGGCCTCTTGCTGAGCCTGTACCTGCTCGTGCTGATCGCGCGGATGGTGCTGGACTGGGTCGGGATGCTGGCCGACAGCCCGCCGTGGGCGCGGCGGGCGCGGAGCCTGGCCTACTCGGCCACCGAGCCGGTCATCGGGCCGGTGCGGCGGGTCGTGCGGCCGGTGCGGATCGGCGGGATTTCGCTCGACCTCGCCTTCACGCTGGTGTTCATCGGGGTGATCGTGCTGCGGGGAATCGTCTTCGCCCTCTAGAGACTGCCGCGGAAGCCCGCGGCGAGCCGGTCGATGCTGCGCTCCAGCTCGGTGCGGACCCCGCGCAGGTCGATGCCGTCGGGGTCGATCAGGGCCTGCATCGAGATCCCGCGCAGCTGCGCCAGCATCGCCGACGCGTACGCGTCCGCGTCGCGGACGCCGGTGATGGTCCCGTCCGCGACGCCGCTGGCCAGGGTCTGGGCGATGGCGAAGCGGAACCGGCGGTCGGCCTCGGTCAGCGCGCCGCGCAGGGCCGAGTACTCCGCCGCCGCGTCCCCCCAGCACGCCAGGAACGCCTGGTTGAGCGTCGGCATCGTGCGGATCAGCTCGAAGATGATGTCGACGAGCGCGCGGAGCATGTCCATGGGCGTCGCGGTGGCCGACCCGGTCCGGGCCGCGACGGCCTCGCTGTAGGCGGTGGTGAACTCCTCGACGGCGTACTCGACCAGCCGCTGCCCGAGCCCGTCCTTGTCGCCGAAGTGCTGGAAGATGACGGACCGCGCGTAGCCGGACCGGGCGCAGACGGCCCCGATCTTGAGCCGCCCGAACCCCTCGTCGGCGATGAGGTGCGCGGCGGCGTTCAGGATGCGCGCCTCGACGGCGGCTTCCTCGCCGTCCTGCGGGATCCGGTCTGCGGCGGAGCGGTCCACGCGCGTCATGCTAGCCACTCGAACCGGACGCCACCGGCCGAACCGTCAGCGGATCGTGCGCGAACCGTCAGCGCGAGGGAGCAGCTTGGGGTCATCACCACCGACCCGAGAGGAACCTCCGATGACCGCCAAGACCGTGCTCGTGTCCGGGGCCAGCATCGCCGGCCCGTCCGCGGCCTACTGGCTGCGCCGCCACGGCTACCGCGTGACCGTCGTCGAGACCGCGCCCGCCCTGCGGCCCGGCGGGCAGGCCGTCGACTTCCGCGGTGAGCAGGTGAAGCTCCTGAAGGCCATGGGCATCCTCGACGACGTCCGCCGCCAGGAGACCGCCATGGGCGACCAGACCGTGCTCGGCCTCGACGCGCGGCCCCAGCTCACCGTGCCCGGCGCCGCCTGGAGCGGGGAGGTCGAGATCCTGCGCGGCGACCTCGCGCGGATCCTCTACGACCACACGAAGGACTACACCGAGTACGTCTTCGGCGACCGCGTCACGAGTCTCACCGAGACCGCGGACGGCGTCGACGTCACCTTCCGCCACGGTGCGCCGCGGAGGTTCGACCTCGTCGTCGGGGCCGACGGCGTGCACTCCGGGGTGCGGGCCGCCGCGTTCGGGCCCGAGCAGGATTTCCGGCACGACCTCGGGTTCGGGATCGCCGGGTTCACCGCGCCCAACCACCTCGGCCTCGACCACACGAGCGTGATGTACAACGAGCCCGGTCGCGGCCTGACCGTCGGGAGCCACCGGCTGCCGGACAAGCTGCACGTCGGCCTGGTCTTCGCCGCCGACGGCGTCGAGTTCGGCCGCCGCACCCCCGACGAGCAGCGCACCCTCGTCGCGCGGCTCTTCGCGGACACCGGCTGGGAGACGCCGAAGCTGCTCGAAGCTCTGCCGGAAGCGGACGACCTGTACGTCGATTCGATCAGCCAGATCCACCTCGACCACTGGTCGAAGGGCCGGATCGTGCTGCTCGGCGACGCCGCCTGGTGCGCCGGGCCCGGCGGGTCCGGCACCGGGCTCGCCATGATGGGCGCCCAGGTGCTGGCCGGCGAGCTCGCGGCGGCCGGCGGCGACCACGTGACCGCGTTCGCGAAGTACGAGGAGCGCCTCCGCAAGCCGGCCACGGTCGGGCAGAAGAACGGCAAGGGCTCGGGCAACTTCCTCGCGCCGCGCACCGCCGCGAAGATCCGCAGCCGCAACCGCGCCTACCGGATGCTGAGCACGCGGTTGTTCGGCAAGGTGTTCACCTGGATGACGGACCGCGCGGCCAACGCGCTGGAATATCGTGAGTACCCCGCGCTCACGTCCGCGTGAGGCGACGATCTTCGTCTCATCGGGCGACTCGGCTGGCGACCCGGCGTGGCGTGCGTCACTCTTGACGCCATGTCAATACGTCGGGCCGCCGACGCCCCGGTCCGGACGGCGCTCGTCGGCCTGACCGTGCTCGCCCTGGGGGTGCTCACGGCGCTCAACGCGCGCTCCCTGCCCGTCATCGGCGACGGCACGACCTACTCCGCCGAATTCAGCGAGGCGGCCGGCCTGTTCGAAGGCAACGACGTCCGCATCGCCGGCGTTGAAGTCGGCCGCGTTTCGGACATCGAGCTGCGCGGCGACCGCGTAGTGGTTTCCTTCCAGGTCAAGGGCGCGTGGCTGGGCGACACGACGGGCGCGGCGATCCGGCTGAAGACCCTACTCGGCCAGAAGTTCCTCGCCCTCGACCCGCGGGGCGACGGGACGCTCGACCCCGGACGGCCGATCCCGCGGTCCCGCACCAGCGTTCCCTACGACATCCTCGCGGCGTTCGGGAAGCTGTCGTCCACTGTGGACAGGATCGACACCACCCGGCTGGCGAAGAGCTTCGACACCCTGTCGGCGACGCTCGCGAACACGCCGCAGAGCGTCCGGGCCGCGCTCACCGGGCTGTCGCGGCTTTCGGACACGCTCGCCACGCGCGACCAGCAGCTCGCCACCCTCCTGGGCAACACGCGGGTCGTCTCGCAGACGCTCGTCGACCGCGACACCGCCGTGCGGCAGCTCCTGGACGACGGGAACCAGCTGCTCGCCGAGGTGAGCGACCGCGAACAGGCGATCAGCTCCCTGCTCGACGGCTCGCGCCGGCTCGCCACCGAGCTGTCCGGGCTGATCAGCGAGAACGACGCCCAGTTCGGCCCGCTGCTCACCCAGCTCGACCAGCTGACGTCGATGCTGCAGCGCAACCAGGACGCGCTCGCCGCCGGCATCAGGGGGTTCGCGCCGCTGGTCCGGCTCGGCACCAACCTCTCCGGGAACGGCCGGTGGATCGACGGCTACCTCTGCGGGCTGATCCTGCCGTCGTTCGGCCCGCTGAACGAGGAAGGCTGCCACGGCTGAGCGCGCGTGGCATGCTGGCGCCGTGCGATACCTGCTCCTGCTGTGCGGTGACGAAAGCGCCGCGGAGGCGGCCGGCCCGGAGATGGCGCGGCGCTGCCACGAATGGGCCGCCGAGGCCGAACGGCGTGGCGTCCGGCAGGGCGGCACGGGCCTGCACCCGCCGGCCGAGGCGAAGACGATCCGGGTGCGCGACGGCGAAGTGCTGCTGACCGACGGCCCGTTCGCCGAGACCAAAGAACAGGTCGGCGGCTACAACATCCTCGAGTGCGCGGACCGGTCGACGGCCCTCGAAGTGGCGTCGCGGCATCCGTGGGCCGAGGTCGGCACGCTGGAGCTGCGCGAAATCCTCGACGGGCCGCCTACGGCTTAGTGATCTTCACCGTCACCTGGTTGTCGCTGTAGGTGTAGGCGACGTACTCGAACTCGACGCCGGTGCGCTCGACGTACTCCGTCCAGGCGCGGTACTCGTGCCGCTTCCAGCCGGGGAAGTTGAAGAACTCGTCGAAGTGGACGATGCTGCCCGCGCGCAGCCGCGGCCCGCACAGGTCGAGCACGGTCTTGGCCGAGCTGTAGAGGTCGCCGTCGACGTGCAGGAAGTCGACGTGCGTTTCGTGCTTCTCGAGGAAGCCCGGGAGGCTGTCGGCGAACAGGCCGACGACCAGCTCGGCACCCGGGACGTCCGGCAGGTCGTCGCGGGCGAAGGCGCCGGCGGGCATGCCGTTCAGCCACGCTTCGGGCAGCCCGTCGAAGGAGTCGAAGCCGTAGACCTCCCGGCCGCCCCGGGCGGCGGCGATCGTCCGCAGCGTGTTGCCGGACGCGACACCGAACTCCAGCGCCATCCCGCCTTGCGGCGCCAAGGACAACGCGTACTCGAGGGTTTCCTTCGGCCGGCCGAAGTGCTGCGCGCCGACCAGGTTCTCCCGGGCGAAGACGTTGCTCTCCAGCGCGGCGTCCTGATCGCCCGCGTAGACGATGTCGCGCCGGCTGCGGATCTCGAACTCCACCACCCGATCGAGGACTCGATCACCCTGACGGACGATCTCCTCGCGGAGCTCCGCGGTCATCCGGTTCAGTCGATCGGTGTACGGGTCGTGCACTTTCGAGGCCGCCCGGTAAAGCACCTTACCCAGGGTGCGCCGCAGGGTTTTCGTTACGGGCGAACGGTTGTCCGTGTCGTTCATCTCGGGACGGTACCCCAGCTCACCCGACGACGAGCCGGAACCCCGCGTCCCACTCCGGCAGGTCCAGCAGCGCCGCGTGCTCTTCGTGCCAGCGCCCGGATTCCAGGTCGGCCCGCAATCGGGCAATGCCCCGGGACACCGCCTCGGGCGACGTCTGCGCGAGCGCCGAGCACGACCGCCGCACCGCCGGGTCGAGGTAGGCCTCCGGGCGGCGCCAGTACGCCGGGAAGACGCCGTCGGTGAAGTCCCACGGCACCGGCAGCTCGAGCACCGAAGACGCCCCAGCGCGTCCGCGATCTCCGGCGCCGACGGGCGCGAAAGCTCCAGCGCGGCGACCTCCGGCACGTACTCCCGCACGAGCCAGAAGTCGTTGTGCAGCGCGGTGTCGTAGGCCAAGACGACCCGACGACGCGCGACCCGGCGAAGCTCGGCGAGACCCCGTCGCCAGTCCGGCCAGTGGTGCACGGTCAGCACCGCCAAAGCCGCGTCGAACGCGCCGTCGGCGAACGGCAACGCCTCCGCGACCGCGCGCACGACCGGCGCGGCGCCGGACGGACGTTGCCGGATCATCTCCGCCGACGGCTCCACCGCGGTGACACGGCGCCCGGGCGGCTCGTACGACCCCGTCCCGGAACCAACGTCGAGCACGGAAGCGGCCGAGCCCAGCGCGTGGAGCACCGGCGTCAGCCATCGCGGGTCGGTACGCCTCCCCCGTGCGTAGCCGACGCCGATCTCGTCGTAGCGCGTCATCAGCGCTCGGGTCCGTCGCCGCCGTTCTGCTCGGCCAGGAACCGCTCGAACTGGGACCCGAGCTCCTCGGCGGTCGGCATGTGCTCGACCGACTCCGCGAGCAGTGATCCCCGCTCCGACGCCTCGATGAACGTGTCGTACTGCCGCTCCAGCGCGCGGACGACGTCGGCGACCTCGTCGGACTCCGCGACCTGGCGGTTGATCTCGGCGTCGGCGAGCTCCGCCGCCGCGCGCAGCTCGCCCTCGGCCAGGCTCAGCCCGGTCGAGCGGCCCAGCGCGTCGAGCACGACCAGCGACGAAGCCGGGTACGTCGACTGCGCCAGGTAGTGCGGCACGTGCGCGGCGAACCCGACAGCGTCGTGGCCCCACTCGCCGAGCCGGTACTCCAGCAGCGCGGCCAGGCTGCCCGGCACCTGCAGCCGGTTCGGCAGCGGCTGGTGCTCGCCGACCAGGTCCTTGCGGGTCGCGTGCGCGGTGACGCCCAGCGGGCGGGTGTGCGGCGCGCCCATCGGGATGCCGTGGAAGCCGGCGGTGAGCCGGACGCCCCAGCGTTCGATCAGGTTCCGGACCGCGCGGCAGAACCGCTCCCAGTCGTGGTCGGGCTCCGGGCCGGACAGCAGCAGGAACGGCGTCTCATCGGCGTCGTGGAGCAGGTGGACGACCAGTTCCGGCGCGTCGTAGTCCTCCCAGTGGTCCACGGCGTAGGTCATCGTCGGACGGCGCGAGCGGTAGTCGATGAGCCGGTCGACGTCGAAGCGCGCGACCACCCGGTGCTCGCCGCCGAGCAGGTGCTCCGCCAGCAGACGGCCCGCCGAGCCGGCGTCCATGAACCCCTCGAAGTGGTGCATCAGCACCGCCCCGGTCAGGTCCGGGACGTCCGAATCCACCTCGTACAGGTCGTCGGGATCGAGTCCCACCGGGTCCTCCTGCTCGCTGCCACAGCCGACATGTCAATCCTTCAAGCACAACACACCCCGGCGGCCAATCCATTCCTCCGACGGTGTGGCCGATCGTAACGGCACGCGATCGAAGCCGGACCGGATCGGCATCGTGACACTTGTCGTGGGCACGCAAGGCGCCGATCGGGCACGCTTGACCTGTGAGCGAACACAGTACGAACACAGCGGCAGTGCGGCTACGGCCGCCCGCGCACCGCGTCAGCCGCCGGGCCATCGGCTACTGGACGGCGACCGCGGCGATCCTCTGGATCGTGCTGATCGGGGTGCAGACCGCCATCGTGGTGACCAGCGACGACCCGCCGACGTTCCTCGACGTCACGCTGGTGATCTCGTGCGTGCTCGCCCCGCTGCACCTCATCGTGATGCCGCAGTGGCGCTACCGCGTGCACCGGTGGGAGGTCACCGGCGAGGCCGTCTACACGCAGGCCGGCTGGCTGAAGCAGGAGTGGCGGATCGCCCCGGTGTCGCGGATCCAGACCGTCGACATCGAGCGAGACCCCTTCGAGCAGCTCTTCGGGCTGGCGAAGATCACCGTGACGACGGCGTCCGCGGCCGGCCCGCTGCGCATCGCGGGCCTGGCGCACGGCCGCGCGCTGGAGCTGGCCGACGAACTCACGAAGACGACCCAGGCGGTCCGGGGCGACGCGACGTGACCCCCGCCGACGCCCTCTCCCCCGTGACGGAAGCCGCCGTGCCGCCGCCCGCCGAAGGCACGCAGGAGGCGCCTTGGCACCGCCTCGACCGGCGCATGCTGCTCATCCGGCCGGTGCTGGACCTGGTGCGGTCGCTGCCGGTGCTGCTGGGCGCGCTGCTCGTCGGCCACGGCGAGCCGTGGCAGTGGATCGGTCTCGTCTTCACCGCGATCGCCGTGTTCACCGGCGTCTCGCATGTGCTGACTTCGCGCTACCGGGTCACCGAGACGCAGGTCGAGTGGCACACCGGGCTGCTGCTGCGCAAGCAGCGGGCCATCCCCCGCGACCGGATCCGCACGGTCGACGTCACCTCCGAGCCGAAGCACCGGCTGTTCAAGCTGGCCGCGGCCCGGATCGGCACCGGGCGGCACTCGGGCGGCAAGGGGCCGGGCAAGGACGACCTCGTCCTCGACGCCGTCACGATCGCGGAAGCCCAGCGGCTGCGGACGCTCCTGCTGCACCGCAAGGCCGTGGAGACGACGACCGAAGAGTCCGCCGCGCCGCCTGAGCAGCTGGTGGCCGCCGTCGACAAGAAGTGGCTGCGCTACGCGCCGTTCACGCTGTCCGGGCTGGCGGTGGTCGGCGCCGCCGTCGGCACCGTCTACCACTTCGCGCACGAACTGCACTTCGACCCGATCCAGTTCTCGCTGGTCCAGACGGTCGTCGGGCACTTCGCCGACACCCCGACGTGGGTGAGCCTGGTGCTCGCCGCGGCCGGGCTGCTGGTGCTCGTCTCGCTGCTGTCGATCGGCGGGTACGTGCTGTCGTTCTGGAACTTCCGGCTCACCCGCGAACCCGCCGGCACGCTGCACATCCGCCGCGGCCTGATCACGACGCGCTCGGTGTCGATCGAGGAGGACCGCCTGCGGGGCGTGGAAATCCGCGAGCCGCTGCCGCTGCGGCTGGCCGGCGGCGCCCGCTGCGTGGCCATCGCCGGCGGCCTGCGCGAGGGCAAGGGCGCGGACAAGAGCGGCGGGCTGCTGCTCCCGCCCGCGCCGCTCGCGAAAGCGCACGAGGTCGTCGCGGAGGTGCTCGGCGAGGACCCGGCCGCGACGCCGCTGGTGCGCCACCCGCGCCGGGCGCTGTACCGGCGGCTCTCGCGGGCCGTCGTCAGCGTGCTGCTGCTCGCCGCGGCGCTGTACGGCCTCGCGTGGCTCGGCGCGCTGCCGGACTGGCCGTGGCAGGCCGCGCTCGTGCTGCTGCCGTTCGCCGCGCTGGTCGGCTGGGACCGCTACCGCGGGCTCGGGCACGCCTTCACCGGCCGCTACCTGGTGACGCGCTCGGGTTCGCTGGACCGCGGCACCGCGGCGGTCCGCTGCGACGGCATGACCGGCGTCGTCGTCGAGCGCTCGTACTTCCAGCGCCGGGCCGGGCTGGTCACGATCATCGCGCCGGTCGCCGCGGGCAAGGGGCACTACCGCGTTCTCGACGTCGCCGAGGCCGACGGGCTCGCGCTCGCCGACCGGGCCGTTCCCGGTCTGCTGACACCGTTCTTGACCGATCAGCGGGATCGAGGTTGACGCTTCACCCGCGCCGCTCGTAGCGTGAAATCCGCCGTCCGACACTCGATCGCAGTTCGCGTTCACGAGAGGACGGCAGGATGTTCCGCAAGCTCCTTGGCGTGCTGGCCGCGGGAATCGTCGTGGGTTCGGCGCTGGCGCCGGCCGCAGCGGCCACCGAAAACCCCTACGGCGACCCGAACCTGGTGCCGATGTTCGACGGTACGGATCTGAGCGCCTGGACATCGTCGAAAGCCGGCCTGTGGTCGGCGAAGAACGGCGTCATCCACGGTAATGGCACCGCGCGCGGCTGGTTGTACTACAACAAAACGCAGGTCGGCACGTTTCGGTGGATATTCAATGTCCGGCAGGTCAAGGGCAACCACAAACCGACCGTGCTGATCTGGGGCACCACCGATCCGATCCGCGACGCGCTGAGCGCCATCCAGTTCCAGCCGCCGAACGGCGGCCACTGGGACTACCGGCCGGGCCACAACGACGGCGGCGGCAAACTGTTCACGCAGCTGCCGCACACCACCATCGACATCAAGAAGTGGGCCCAGTGCGAGCTGATCGGGGACGCGACCACCGGCGTGGCCCGGATGGCCTGCTGCCCGCTCACCGGGACGGCCGTGACCTGCAAGGGCGTCGAAGTGCTGCGCTTCACCGACAAGACCGCCGGGCGCACCGGTCCGCTCGCGCTGCAGGTGCACAACTCCGGGATCCAGGACGAGTACCGCGGCCTCTACGTCGAGTCACCGGTGGTGACGAAACCGGGCGAGTTCCTCACGCTCTGACCCGCGGTTTTTCCCTGGTGCCGAACCGTCGGCGGAATACTGGCCTTCGTTTAACACTACGTGCTAATTTATTCACCCCGTGTGATAGTGAAGGTCGTTTTTGTCCCACCGAGAGGTCATGATGACGCCTGCCGTCAGTGCCGCCAGTGCCGTTGACGGTTCCGCCACCACCGCACCGCGCCGCACCCCCGGCGCCAGCAGTTCCCGGAAGGTCCTCCAGCTGCTGCTCGCCTTTTCCGAAAGCCGCTGGGAGGCCAGCGTCGCCGAGCTCGCCGCGACGATCGGCACCCCGGTCGCGACGACCTACCGCTACGTCGCGCTGCTCAAGGAGCTGCAGCTGCTCGAGGAGGGCCGGGCCGGGCACTACCACCTCACCAGCCAGGTGATGCCGCTCGCGCGCGCCGCGCAGCTGGCGAACGACCTCGTGCGGCTGGCGAAGCCGTCGATGGAGGAAGCCGCGCGCGAGCTCGGCGAGACGGTGATGCTCTTCCAGCAGTTCGGCGACGCCGCCGTGTGCGCGGACCGCGTCGAGTGCGACCGCGCCATGCGGTTCACGTTCGAGCCGGGGCATTCGCTGCCGCTCGGCCTGGGCGCGTCCGGGAAGATGCTGCTCGCGCTCCTGCCGGAGATCGAGCGCGACCGCCGGCTGGCGCCGATCGTCGAGCAGCGCGGCAGCTTCGTGCGCGACGAGCTCAAGCACGCGCTGGAGAACCGGTTTTCGGTCAGCTCAGGGGAAATCGACGAAGGCGTTTGGGCGTGTTCGGTGCCGGTGCAGGCTTACGGGCGGCGGCCGACCGTGCTGAGCCTGGCCGGTCCGGCCGCGCGGATCACCGAGGAGGCCCGGCGCACCGCGATCACCGCCCTGCAGGGGTACGCGACCCGCATCCAACGCACGATTTCGTCTTATTCGCTGTGAAAATCCCGGCCGGGCGGGTACGAATGCCTTCGTGATCCGGCTCGCGCGCCCCGACGACCTGCCCGCGTTGATCGACATCGAACGCGAGGCGGGCAGCCTGTTCCGTGCCCTCGACATGGCCGCGATCGCCGACGACGACCCGGGCTCGGTGGCGGAGCTGGCGGTGTACCAATCCGACGGCCGCGCGTGGGTGAGCGTGGACGACGGCGACCGGCCGGTGGCGTACCTCATCGCCGAGGTCATCGACGGGCACGCGCACGTCGAGCAGGTCTCGGTCCGGCCCTCGCACGCGCGGCGCGGGCTCGGCAGCGCGCTGATCGAGACGCTCGCCGAGTGGGCGGCTTCTCGCGGGTTGCCGGCGCTGACGCTCACGACGTTCTCCGCCGTGCCGTGGAACGCGCCCTACTACGAGCGGCTGCGGTTCCGGGTGCTGGCGGACGTCGAAATCACCGACGGGCTGCGCGCGATCCGCCGCGCGGAGGCGGCCCGCGGCCTGGACGCCTGGCCGCGCGTGGCGATGATCCGACCACTCTGACCTGCAGTTTTGCCTTTTTCTCCCCTAGCTGGGGGATCCACTGGCGCACCGGGTCGAACATGTGTTCTACTGTGCTCGCCGGCCTCGGAGGGGGAAGCTCCTGGGCCGGCTCACAGACTTCGGAGGTTGTCATGGCGGTCAAGATCACCCACCTGACGAACGGCCAGCAGGTGCGGTTCGCCAACGCCGACGGCGCCCGCCGCTACGCCGAGATCATGGGCGGCGGCGTCGACAAGTGGCGCTTCACGGTCGTGCCCGAGGACTCGATGCTCCGGAAAATGTCGGACTCGGTCGTTAACGTGCCCGTATGGCGCATGACTTCCAGGTAGTGGTGGATACGGCCGACCCGCACGCGCTCGCCGAGTGGTGGGCCGAGACGCTCGGCTGGCCCGTGGAACCGACCGACGCGGACTTCATCCGCGAGATGATCGCGAAGGGGTACGCGAAGGAAGAGGAAACCCGGACGTACAACGGGGCATTGGTGTGGCGGACCGGGGCGGCGATCCGCCATCCGGACTCTCCACCCGACGGTCCACCTCGCCGGATCCTGTTCCAGGAGGTACCGGAACCGAAGACGGTGAAGAACCGGCTCCACATCGACGTGTGGGTGGGCGCGGACAACGTCGAGGCGACGCTGGAGAAACTGGCGGCGCGCGGGGCGAAGTTCCTGCACCGGGGGCGGCAGGGGCCGCACAGCTGGGTGACGATGGCGGACCCGGAGGGCAACGAGTTCTGCATTTCGTAAGGGTGCCCGGCGCTGGACATTCGGTGCCGGTGCTCGTTGCTGGTGCTCGCGGTCGGCGGGTTGGAGGGCAACCCGCCGCCCACTTCAGCTCCGCACCGAGCTACGCGGGGGCGGGCTACCGCAGGACTGGCGAGTTCCGGCTCAAATCACGCGAGTTCCGGCCCCAGTCACGCGAGTTACGGCTTCAATCACGCGAGATCCGGTCTCGATCACGCGAGAACCGGCCTGAGTCACACCAGCACCGGCCCCAGTCACGCCGACCCCGGTGCCGGTGCCGGTGCCGGTGCACGAATGTCATGAACGACTCTTTCCTGCCGTCGGAGGACAGGAAGAGTCGTTCATGACCCCGGCGTGAGCCGACCAGGGTGAGCCGGTGTCAGACCTGCGCCGCGAGGCGGTCCAGCGCCTTCGGGAGCGCAGAAGCCAGCAAATCCAGCTCCGTCTCCCCCGCGACCAGCGGCGGCGACACCGCGATACCCCGCCCGAGGTTCCGCACGATCACGCCCTCGTCCCGGCATGCGCGCTGCAGCTTGACCGGTGCGCCCGGGTCGGCGTCCATGACCTCCGCCGTCAGCTCGACCGCGGCCAGGAAACCCAGACCCGCCCGGATTTCCGCGACCAGCGAGTGGTCGAGAACCCCGGACACCGCGTCGGCCAACGGCTTTTCCAGCTCGCGGCCGCGGGCAATCAGGCCGTCGCGCTCGTAGATGTCCAGCGTTGCCAAGCCCGCCGCGCAGGCCACCGGGTGGCCCGCGTACGTCGCGCCGTGGCGGAAGATCGGGGCGCCCGGCGCGCCCGTGAAGAACGGCTCCGCCACCCCCGGCGCCACGACCAGCGCACCCAGCGGGATCGTGCCGCCGGTGATGCCCTTCGCCGTCGTGATCATGTCCGGTTGCACCGCCCAGCGGTCGATGCCGAACCACGTCCCGAGCCGGCCCCACGCCGCGATCACGCAGTCCGCGACGAACAGCACGTCGTGCCGGCGGCAGATCGCGGCCACCTCCTCGAGGTAGCCCTCCGGCGGGAGCAGCACGCCGCCCGCGCCGATCACCGGCTCGCAGAAGAACGCCGCGACCCGGGACGCGCCTACGCGGGAAATCTCGGCCTCCAGCGCCGGGGCGCTGTCGAACGGGACGTGCGAGAACTCCGGCGGCTGCGGCCCGACGCCGGCCGCGTTGGCCGGGATGCCGCCGACGGCCGTGCCGAAGCCGTGCGTTCCGTGGTAGCCCTGCGCACGGCCGATGACGTGCGTCTTCTCCGGCCGCCCGGTCTGCGCGAAGTACGCCCGCGCGAGCTTCACAGCGGTGTCGATGACGTCCCCGCCGCCCGAGCCGAAGAAGACCTTCGACCCCGGGGTCGGCGCCAGCCCGGCGACGCGGTCGGCCAGCTCGATCGCCGGCTCGTTCGCGTTGTAGCCGAACAGGTTGTACGAGTCGAGCTTCTGAAGCTGCTTGCTGACGGCCTCGGTGATCTCGGGGCGCCCGTGGCCGAAGTTCGCGTACCAGAGCGACGCGGTGGCGTCGAAGTACCGGCGGCCGGCGTCGTCCCAGACGTAGGAGCCCTCACCGCGGGTGATGACCATCCGGTCGCCGTCGACGGCGCCCATGTCGGCGAACGGGTGCCAAAGGGCGTGCTGTGCTGACATCGGTCCTCCTCAATCCTCCCCCATCCCTACCAGGGCGACGCCGAGAGCGCGAACACTCCATCGTGCACACTTCGGGCCGCCGGACTGGACCGGATGGCAGCGCAACCGGTAACGGCCACGCCGCCCGGCCGACCTCGGGGACGCGAACCAGCACGGTCACCGACTACCTGCACTGGAAACCCGTCACGCGCCAACCTCACAGAAACTCCGCGATCTCCTCCGCCGAGTACCCCAGCTCCGCCAGCACCTCCGCGGTGTGCTGCCCCAACGTCGGCGGTGCCGAAGTCGGACGCGCCGGCGTATCCGAGGCCTTCACCGGGAAGCCTGTCCCCACATACGTCCCCACCGTCGGGTGCGGGAGGCGAACCACCTGGTCGCGCGCGGCCGTCCACGGGTCCGCGTACACGTCGTCGATCTCGTTGATCGGGGCCGCCGGGATGCCCGCCGCGTCGAAGGACTTCATCCAGTCCGCCGCCGTGCGCGTCAGCAGCACCGGCTCCAAAAGCGCATTCAGCTCGTCACGGTGAGCGGCCCGAAGAGCGTTCGAAGAGAACCGCGAGTCCGAAGCGATGTCCAAACCGAGCACCCCGCAGAACGCGTGCCACAGCTTTTCGCTGCCCACCGCGATGATCAGCCAGCCGTCCGAAACGTGGTACGCCTGGTACGGGACGATGCTCGGGTGCGCCGACCCCATCCGGCGCGGGCGTGGCGCGTCGTAGAACACAGCGCCTGCCGCGTACACATGCCACGCCAGCTGACTGTCCAAAAGGGACACGTCGAGGTACTGGCCGCGGCCAGTCGTGTGCCGGGCCTGCAGGGCCATCAGCACCGCGATGATCGCCCACGTCCCCGCGTTCAGGTCCGCCACCGGCAGCCCGACCTTCGCCGGCGCGCCGTCGGGCTCGCCGGTCAGCGACATCACGCCGCCGAGAGCCTGCGCCACCAGGTCGTAGCCCGCGCGGTCGCGGTACGGGCCCGTCTGCCCGAACCCGGTGATCGACACGTGGATCAGCCGCGGGTTCAGCTCCGACAAAGCCGCGTACCCGAGACCCCACTTCTCCAACGTCCCCGGGCGGAAGTTCTCGACGAGCACGTCCGCGTCGGCCACCAGACGTCGGAGGGCTTCGCGGCCGCGGTCGCTCTTGAGGTCGAGCACGATCCCGCGCTTGTTCCGGTTCGCCGCGAGGTAGTACACGGCTTCGTCGCTCTCGCCGACGAACGGCGGCCCCCAGCCGCGGGTGTCGTCGCCGTGGCCGGGCGGCTCGACCTTCACCACGTCCGCGCCCATCTCGCCGAGGTACTGCGTGCAGTACGGCCCGGCGAGGATGCGGGACAGGTCGACGACCTTGATCCCGTCCAGCGGGCGGAAACCGTCGCGGTCAGCAGGCATCGAAGTCACGGCCCTTTCTCTCCCACGGCCCGGGATTCCGCAAGGTGTTCCTCCTAACGGCCGTAGACATCCGACCTCTCCATGGTGTTTGTTGTTGAGTGAGTTTGTGCAGAGTTGCGCACTCCTGGAGGGATCATGCGTCTTCTTGTCGGGCTCGCGGCCGCCGTCGTGGCCGCCGCGATCGTGTCTCCCACCCCGGCCCGAGCAGCCGAATCGCCACCGGCGCAGCAATTGGGCGAGCGTCCGCCGATGGGCTGGAACAGCTGGAACAAGTTCCACTGCGACATCAACGAAGAGCTCATCCGCGAGACGGCGGACGCCATGGTGAGCTCCGGACTGAAGGCGGCCGGCTACCAGTACGTCAACATCGACGACTGCTGGGCCGAACAGAACCGCACCGCCGACGGCAAGCTCGAGGCCAGCCACGCGCGCTTCCCCAGCGGCATCAAGGCGCTGGCCGACTACGTCCACGACCGCGGCCTCAAGCTCGGCATCTACACCAGCGCCGGCACGCTGACCTGCCAGAAGACCATGCCCGGCGGCCTCGACCATGAGGACGTCGACGCGCAGACGTTCGCCGACTGGGGTGTCGACTACCTCAAGTACGACAACTGCAACAACCAGGACCGCCCGGCGATCGAGCGCTACACGAAGATGGGCGAAGCGATCAAGAAGACCGGCCGCCCGATCCTCTACGCGCTCTGCGAGTGGGGCCAGAACCAGCCGTGGCTCTGGGGCAAGGACGCCGGCGCGCAGCTGTGGCGCACGACCGGCGACATCAGCGACAGCTGGAGCAGCATGACCGGGATCCTCGACAAGCAGGTCCCGCTGGCCGGGTACGCCGGCCCGGGCGGCTGGAACGACCCGGACATGCTGGAGGTCGGCAACGGCAAGATGACGACCACCGAGTACCAGGCGCACTTCGCGTTGTGGGCACTGATGAACGCGCCGCTGCTCGCCGGCAACGACCTGCGATCGATGTCCGACACCACGAAGAAGATCCTGGAGAACAAGGACATCGTCGCGCTCGACCAGGACTGGGCGGGTAAACAGGGTTACAAGCTCCGCGACGACGGCGACACCGAGGTCTGGACCAAGCCGATGTCGGACGGCTCGGCGGCGGTCGTGCTCTTCAACCGCGGCCTGACCGCGGCGCCGATGTCCGCCACGACGGCTGAACTCGGCCTCGGCAAGGCCCGCGACTACCGCGTCCGCGACCTGTGGACCGGCGCCGAAACCGAGTCCACCGGCACGCTCCGGGCGTCGGTGCCGAGCCACGGCGCCGCCGTGTTCCGCGTCTGGCCGGCGAAGTTCCCGAACGCGGCCCCGCTGTCGACGCTCACCGTGCAGGCGCCCGACTTCGCCGACGCCGCCAAACCGTTCACGGCCACGCTGAAGCTGGCCAACGACGGCAGCACTCCGCTCGTCGCCGCGCAGGTCAAGCTGACCGCCCCGGCCGGCTGGCAGCTCGACGGCCGCGGTGACGCCCTCGTCCCGGCGGTGGCGCCCGGCCGGTCCTGGCAGAAGTCCTGGACCGTGCGGCCGGACACCCCCAGCGGCGACCGCGTCGCCCTGACCGCGACGGCGAACTACTGGACGGCCTGGGGTAAACGCTCGCTGACAGCCGACGGCGGCGCGCCGATCGTGGTACCGCCGGCGAAAGGCGTGACACCGCTGTCGAAGGCGACCTGGCTGTCCGCCGAGAACGGTTACGGCCCGGTCGAACGCGGCACGAGCAACGGCGAGTCGAAAGCCGGTGACGGACACAAGATCACCATCGGCGGCGTGCCCTACGACGACGGCCTCGGCGTGCACGCGCCGTCGCGCGTCCGGTTCTACCTGGGCGGCGGTTGCACGGCGTTCGGCGCGTCCGTCGGCCACGACGACGAAAAGGCCAAGGGCAGCGTCGCGTTCCAGGTCCTCGGCGACGGCAAGGAGTTGGCCGCAACCGGCGTCATGACGGCCGGCCTGCCCGCGCAACAACTCGCCGCGAACCTGAGCGGGGTGCAGGTGCTCGACCTCGTCGTCACCGACGGCGGGGACACGAACGACTCCGACCACGCCGACTGGGCGGACGCCACGATCACCTGCTGAGAGCGGGGAAATCACCCACACCGCGCCGTCCCCGGCCACTCGTCCGGGTGCGGCGTTTTCTCCCTTGTGCCGGTTTACCCTGGAGATCTTGTCCGTGGCCCCGGGGAGGGACCCATGCGCCGGTTCTGCGTTCTGCTGCTCAGCCTGCTCGGCCTCGCCGCCGCGGTCACCGCTCCCGCGAACGCCGCCGCCGAAGAGCCCGTCATCGCCGCGACCCCGCCGATGGGGATCTCGTGGTCGCGCGGCTGGAACCAGTGCCCGCGGATCGACGACGCGAAGGTCCGGGCCGCCGTCGACATGCTGGTGAGCTCCGGACTGCGGGACGCGGGCTACACCTACGTCAACATCAGCAGCTGCTGGGCGGCGAAGACGCGCGCCGCCGACGGGAAGCTGCAATCGGACACCGCGAAGTACCCGGACCTGCCCGGCCTGATCGCGTACGCGCACGCCAACGGGCTGAAGTTCGGCCTGCACAGCGGCACCGGCGCGCTGATCTGCGGCAGCTCGATGCCCGGCTCGCGCGACCACGAAGTCGTCGACGCGCAAACGTTCGCGGACTGGGGTGTCGACTACCTCGAGTACGACACGTGCGGCGGCGAGAACGGCGCCGCGGCGGCCGTCGGGAAGATGAGCGACGCGCTGAAGGCGACCGGCCGCCCGATCACGCTCGCGACGCTCGACATGCTGCCGCCCGGCTACCGCCAGTGGGAGTGGGCGCCCGGCGCCGGCGCGCACACGTGGCAGCTCAACGCCGCCCTCACCGAACCGCTCGCGGCCGTGATGAACGAGGTCGACAAGCAGCCCGCGCTCGCCGGCCACACCGGCCCGGGCGGCTGGAGCGACCCCGGTCAGCTCAACTTCAGCTTTCTCGACCTGCCGGTGCGGCGCGCGCAGTTCTCGTTGTGGGCGCTGCTGAACGCGCCGCTCATGCCGAACGAGTCGTTCCCGCTGGACACGATCGGCAACTGGGACGTCATCGCGGTCGACCAGGACTGGTCCGGGACGCCGGGCCGCAAGGTCCGCGACCTGAGCGACGGCGAGGTCTGGGCGAAACCGATGACCGACGGCTCGGTCGCCGTGCTGCTGCTCAACCGCGGCGGGTACGCGCGCACGATCCCCTTCGACCTCGCCGAGTCCGGCATCGCGGCGGCGCCGGCGTACCGCGTCCAGAACCTCTGGACCGGCGCCGAACTGACCAGCACCGGGACGCTGCGCGCGTCCGTGCCCGGGCTGTCCGGGGTCTTCCTGCGCGTCTGGCCGGGGCTGCCCGCCCCCGCCGAACCGCTGGTGACGCTGGGCGTGCAGCTGCCGGAGGGCTTACTGGCCGGTCAGCCGGTCGACGGCACCGTGGCGCTGACCAACGACGGCGACACCCCGATCACCGACGCGCAGTACACGATCACCGCGCCGGCCGGCTGGCAGCTGGACGGGCCCGCGCAGGTCACCGTCCCGCGCGTCTCGCCGGGCAGCACGGTGACGCGGGACATCACGCTCCGGCCGGCCGCGGCGCCGGCCGCGAAGACGCTGGTCACGGCGAACGGCACCTACACCACCGAAGCCGGCCCGCGCACCGCCGCGGGCTCGGCCGAAGTGCCGCTGGTGAGCGCGCCGTCGACCGGCACGACGTACGTGTCCACGCGGCCGTGGCTGTACTCGGAAAACGGGCTCGGCGTGGTCGAACGCGGCAGCGTGGCCAACGGGCGGGCGATGTCCGTCGGTGGCGTCGGCTACCAGCCGAACAGCGGCATCGGCGTGCACGCGCCGTCGGTGATCCGGCTCTACCCCGGCGGTAAGTGCAAGACGTTCTCGACGCAGTACGGCGTCGACGACGCGGCGAGCCCGCAGGCCACCGTGTCCTTCCGCGTCCTGGGCGACGGCCGCGAGCTGTTCGCGACGGGACTGGTCCGTCCCGGCACCAAGGCCCAGAAGGTGACGGTGCCGGTCACCGGCGTCCAGCAGCTGGCGATCGCGGTCGACGACGGCGGTGACGGAGCGGCCGGCGAGTTCGCCGACTGGATCGCGCCGAACGTCACCTGCTGAACGCTCAGGCGCCTTCCAGCAGGACGACGGCCTGCGGGGTCCGCCGGTACAGCACGTAACGGCCGTCCCGGACCTTGCTGACGAGACCCGCGCGGTGCAGCGCGGCGAGGTGGTAGGAGATGGTGCCCGCGGCGTACCCGGTCCGGGTGGCGAGCTCCGCCGTCGACCGTGCGGTTTCGAGGTCGGTCAGCAGCGCCGCCCGGGCGGCGCCGACCACCGGTGCGATGCGGCCCGGCTCGTGCGCCCCGCCGGTGCCGATCCCGTGCGCGGGGTAGCAGAGCACGACCTGGCCGGGCACGTCGACCTGGATGCTGGTGCCGGGCCAGCTGAGCACGCCGGGGGCGAGGACCAGCTCCCGGCCGGCGACGTCGACCTCGCCGTCGAACGGCATGGCGAGGGTGATCGCGTCGCCCGCCCAGCCGATGGAGGGGTGCAGGGACCCGAGCACCGCCCCGACACCGTGGCCGGCGATGGTCCGCGCGCGGTGGGTGATGTCCCGGTCGAGCACCGCCTGCAGTCCCGCCCAGTCCTCGGCCAGCGCGTCGCGCCAGAACCGGGCGAGGCCGTTGGCCAGGCGTCGCGGCATCGACCCCGACTCCGCGACGCGGCGGGCCTTGACCGGCAGCGGCCGGCTCCAGTGGACCTGCGTGTGGGAGAGCACCTGCTCCTCGAGGTCGTCCTGCGGGGTCGCCTCGATCCGCGCGATCTGCTCGTCGAGCAGGTCGCGGTGCCGGGTGGCCGTGCCGGGCTGCGGGGTGAGCAGGTCGGGGGTGTAGACCTCGCCGGTGCGCGGCAGCAGGTCCAGGAGCAGGGCGACGTCCGGGTGGGTGAGGGACGCCCGGGCGAGCGGGCCGGGATCCCCGAACACGGGGTGACGCGCCGAGCCGGCGACGAGCTTCAGCCAGGCCAGGGACTCCGCCGCGAGCGACGGCGAAAACCGGGTCCTGGCCACTGTCTCCGCGTCGACGCGCAGCGTGAACACCCGATCGACGGTAACAGCCGCCGCGGTGGATTTGAACCGGCTCGAATCCTTTCCGGTCGGCGGCTCCGGCGGGGTTGACTTGTGCCGTGCCCTCAGGACGCGCGACAACCCTGGCCGCCGTGGCCGCCGTGCTCCTCGCCTCGGCACCGCCCGCCGCGGCCCAGCCCGCCCCGGCGTACGCCGAGTCGTCCGTCGTCCGGACCATCGCCTGGTACAGCTGGTCGGCCGGCCCCGATGGGAGGTACCGGGTCACCGTCTTGCTGCGGCCGTACGCGTTCAAGGTCGTGTTCCCGACGGTCCTGTCCCCTACGTCGCGGGGGTACTGAGCGCCAGCAGCCGGGCTTCGGCGTCGCGGAGGTAGCGGTCCAACGCGGCCTCGGCGACGCCGAACCGGCCGTACCGCAGGTCGCGCAGGATCTGTTCGTGGCAGCCGAGGAACGGCTCGTAGAACTCGCGCGTGTTCTCGTTGAGGACGAAGAACAACCGCGTCTCGGCGAGCACCTGGCGCATCGTCGCGGAGATCCGCTCGCTGCCCGCCAGGTCGGCGAGCGCCTGGTGGAAGTGGATGCTGGCGGTGCCGACCGCCGGCCAGTCCTCGGCCGCTGCCGCCGTACGACCGTCGCGCAGGGCCTGCTCGACCGGCCCCAGGTCCACAGTGGACAACTCCGCCGCCCGCCGCAGGGCACCGCATTCGGTGGCGCGGCGGACGACGTAGAGGTCTTCGATGTCCTCGATGGTCAGTTCACGCACGAACACGCCGCGGTTCAGCTCGTGCACCGCCAGCCGTTCGTGGGCCAGCAGCTGGAACGACTCGCGCAGCGTGTTGCGCGAAACGCCGAGCGCCGAGCTGATCACCGGCTCGGACAGCCGTTCACCGGGAGCGAAGACGCCGTCGGTGATGTACTGCCGCAGGATCGCGGCGACCCGTTCGGCCGTGCCGCTGCGCTCGAGCAGGTGCCGCTCGCTCTCCAGCCCCGAGGGATCGACGGACACGGCGCTACCTGACGCCGAGTTCGAAGTCGAGGCTGTAGCGGTTGCCCGGCATCGCGCCCGCGGCCTTCGCGCCGTCGATCGGCAGCACGACGCCGTTGATGAACCGCGACTCGTCGCTCGCCAGGAACACGATGGCCTTCGCGACTTCCCACGCCTCGCCGACGCGCGCCGCGGGCGTGCTCGCGACCAGCTGGTGCTGCTTGGTCTCGAACTCCTCGGGCGAATTCAGCGTGCTGCGCAGCATGTCGGTGTCGATCGCGCCGGGGTTCACCGTGTTCGCTCGGATGCCCTGGTGGGCGTGGGCGACGGCGATCGACTTCGTCAGCCCGACCAGCGCGTGCTTGGTGGCGTTGTACACCGGGTCGCCGGGGCGGCCCATCACGCCGCCGTTCGACGACGTCGTGATGATGCTGCCGGCCTTCCGCTCGATCATGTGCGGCAGCACCGCGCGCGTGCCGAGGAAGGCAGCACGCACGTTGAGCGCGAAGATGTTGTCGAACTCGGCCAGCGTCGTGTCCGCGAGGGTCTTGCCGAGGTGGATGCCGACGTTGTTGACCAACACGTCGATGTGGCCGGCTTCGGCGAGCACGCCGTCGACGAATGCCGCCACGGCGTCCTCGTCGGTGGCGTCCACTATGGAGTGGCGGTAGCCGTCGACGGCTACCGCGGGCTCGCGGATGTCGGAAGCGAACACCGTCGCGCCCTCGGCGAGGAACTCCTTCACCGTGGCGAGGCCGATGCCCCGCGCGCCGCCGAAGACGACCGCCACCTTGCCGGCCAACCGACTCATGTCACTTCCCCGCTCTCAGTCGTGCTGTCTGCTCTTCGTCCACCGCGTAGTCCCCGGGCAGCCGGACGAGCGCGGCCGGGTCGCCGAGGTACCGCACCTCGACGCCGTACACCTCGCGCGCCGCCTCCACCGAGACGTACCCCTCGACGACGTCGTCGAGGACCGCCGCCACCGGCCGCGCGAACGGCGACCCGTGGCCACCGCCACCGGGCAGCGTGATGTCCACAACGGACTCACGCGTCAGCGCTACCCGGCTCTTCGCCGGCAGGTCATCCCCGTCACGCAAGCCGAAGCGCCCGGCCGCGCCGGCCTCTCCGCCGTCCACCCCGGACGCCGCG
This sequence comes from Amycolatopsis sp. NPDC051371, assembly GCF_040682155.1. Lineage (NCBI taxonomy): Bacteria > Bacillati > Actinomycetota > Actinomycetes > Pseudonocardiales > Pseudonocardiaceae > Amycolatopsis > Amycolatopsis sp. NPDC051371. The sequence continues at coordinate 245,212 of NZ_JBFBAG010000005.1, read as the reverse complement.
GCGCGCAGGCGGTCGACGTTCCCGTTGACGCTCCAGGAGTCCTGGCCGCGCGCGGCCATCGTCGTCACCTGGCCGAGGCCGCCGCGCCACCGTCCGGCACCGCCGGAGTCCACCCGCAACTCGCGGGTGTACTGGACGAGCGGCGCCATGGTCTCGATGACTTCGGTCGGCGTCGAGCGCAGGCCGCTGGGAAACCCGGTGGTGTTCAGCCCGTCCTTGCCGGCGCGCGCGCCCATGCCGCCGGTCTGGAAGACGTTGAGCATGAACCCCGGACCACGCCAGATCGTCATCCACAACGCGTCCGCGCTCGGCGCGATCGCGGCGCCGGGCAGCGCGCCGATCAGCAGCGACGGCAGGAAGTGCCCGATCAGGTGCCGGGACGCGACCGGGGCGGGCGGCAGGCAGTTCAGCACCGAACCTTCCGGCGCGGTGACGTGCACCGGCCGGAACGACCCGGCGTTGTGCGGCACCTCCGGCGAGATCGCCGCCTTGACCGCGAAGGACGCGTACGCCCGCGTGTAGTTCAGGACGACGTTGATCCCGCGACGGCTCTGCGGCGACGACCCCGCGAAGTCGAGGTGGATCTCGTCACGGTCCACAGTGGCCGTCACGCGCAGGACGATCTCTTCGTCCCCGAAGCCGTCGGTGACGATCTCGTTGGTGTAGACGCCGTCCGGCAGCTCCCGCAGCGCGTCGCGCAAGGCCTTCTCGGAGCGGTTCATGATCTCGGCGGCGACGTCGTCGAGGGAGTCGAGCCCGAACTCGTCCAGCAGCCGCAACAGGCTGGCTGCACCGACCTCGTTGCCGGTGACCTGCGCGTACAGGTCGCCGATGGTCTCCTCCGGCGTCCGGACGTTGGCCCGGATCAGCCGTTCCAGATCGGCGTTGACGATGCCCGCGTTCAAGAACTTCAGGATCGGCAGCCGCAGGCCTTCCTCGAAGACCTCGTGGGCTTCGGCCGAGACGAGCCGGCCGCCGATGTCCGGCGCGTGGCAGCAGGACGCGAACCACGCGACCAGCTTGCCCCGCAGGAACACCGGCGTCGCGACGGTGATGTCGTTGATCTGCCCGGCCGTCTGCCACGGGTCGTTGGTCAGCAGCACGTCCCCGGGTTCGAGCTGCTCCGGCGGGTAAGCGGCGACGAAGTGGTGCATGCCGGTCGCCATCGCGTTGATGTGCCCGGGCGTGCCGCCGACGGACTGGCCGATCATCTCGCCGCGCGAGTCGAACACCGCGCAGGCCAGGTCGAGCGATTCGCGGACCACGGCGGAGAAGGCCGTGTTGACCAGCGCGTTCTGCTGCTCGGCGAGGATGGAGTGCAGCCGGTTGCCGAACAGCCCGACGAGGATCGGGTCGACGCTCACACCGTCACCTCCAGCGCCGCGTCCTCCCGGACGACGCAGTGCGCGCCCGGTGGCACGACCACTGTGGACTCGCGTTCCTCCACGATGGCCGGTCCGTCGACGCGCTCACCCGGTGTCAGGAGGTACCGGTCGAACACCGCCGTGTCGACAAATCCCCCTGCCGACGGGAAGTAGGCCTGACGCGTGCCCTTCCGCGCGTCTCCGGCAGTGTTCGACGAGGTCAGCCGTAGTGTCACGGCCGGCACGGGGCCGCTTGAGACGACCCGCCAGTTCAGCACCTCGACGCCGACCTCGGGCCCGGTTCGCCGGTACAGCGCGCGGTAGGTGGCGGTGAACTCGTCGATCAAGGCGTCCGGCCAACTGCCGCCGTGGACCGGGACGCGGATCTCGTACCCCTGCCCGGCGTAGCGCATCTCGGCGATCCGCCGGTGGGTCACCTCGGAAGCACCGGACTTCGCGAGCAGCGCCGCGCCCTCGGCTTCCATCTCGGCGAAGAGCGCGTCGACCTGCTCCCACACGAGATCGTGCACGGCCGCGCGCGCCGACCGGACGAAGTCGAACGCCAGCGGCGCGGTGAGGAACCCCGCCGCGCTCAGCACGCCCGCGGCGGGCGGCGCGACGACCGACGGCGCCCCGAGCGCGCGGGCGACACCGACGCCGTGCACCGGGCCCGCGCCGCCGAACGTGTACATCGGCAGCTTCGCCGGATCCTGGCCGCGCTCGACGGCGTGCACGCGGGCGGCGTTCGCCATGTCCTCGTTGACGCTCGTGTGGATGCCCCACGCAGCCTCTTCGACGCTGACACCGAGCGGCTCGGCGATGCGGCTGATCGCTTCGCGCGCTGCCGCGGCATCGAGCGTCATCCCGCCGCCGAGGAAATAGCCCGGGTCGAGGTAGCCGAGGACCAGATCGGCGTCGGTCACGGTGGGCTCGGTGCCACCGCGGCCGTAGCAGACCGGGCCGGGCTCGGACCCGGCCGAATCGGGGCCGACAGTCAATAGGCCGAGCGCGTCGATCCGGGCGATCGAGCCGCCGCCGACGCCGATCTCGATCATGTCGGTGACCGGCACCTGCACCGGCAGCCCGGACCCGGGCAGCAGCCGGTACTTGCGGTCCACTTCGAACTGGTGCGTGACGAGCGGCGCGCCGCCGGCGATCAGGCACAGCTTCGCCGTCGTACCGCCCATGTCGAAGGCCAGCAGATCGTCCGGCCCGATCGACGCGGCCGCCAGCGCTCCACCCGCCGGGCCGGACTCGAGGATCCGGATCGGGTGCCGGGCCGCGGTGTCCACAGTGGCCAGTCCGCCGTTGGACAGCATGATGTGCGGCGCGCCGGCGATCCCGAGCCGCCGCAGCCGCTGTTCGAGGTCGCGCAGGTAGCACTCGGTCAGGTCCTGGACGTAGACGTTCGCGACCGTGGTCGACGTCCGCTCGAACTCGCGGATCTCGGGGACGACGTCCGAGGAGAGTGCCACGCGCAGTCCGGGCGCCACCTCGGCCAGGACCTCGGCCGCGCGCCGCTCGTGCACCGGGTTCGTGAACGCGTGCAGGAAGCAGACGGCGACCGCTTCGATGCCGCGTGAAGCCAGCTCACGACCGAGCCGGGCTACGTGCTCCTCATCGAGTCCAGTGTGGACGGATCCGTCGGCGAGGATCCGCTCCGGGACGTCGAACCGCAGGTGCCGTGGGACCAGCGGCGCGGGCAGCTCGATCTGGAGGTCGTACAGTTCGTACCGGTGCTCGCGGCGCATCTCCAGGACGTCCCGGAAGCCGGCGGTGGCGAGCAACGCGGTCCGCGAACCCTTGCGCTCGATCAGCGCGTTGGTCACCAGAGTCGTCCCGTGCACGACCTGTTCGACCGCGGAAGCGGCGATCCCGGACTCCGCGAGCAGCGCGTCGAGGCCCTCCTCGACCGCCCGCGCGGGTTCGTCATGCGTCGTCAGTACCTTGCCGACCGCGACGATCCCGGTCTCGTCCACCGCGCAGAGGTCGGTGAACGTGCCACCGATGTCGACGCCGATCCTCATGTGCGATACCACCGCGGCGAGGTGTTCAGCGGCGGCTTGAGCTTGGCCTTCACGACCAGGACGTTCGGCTCGTCCGACTCGACGAACTCGCCGAGCAGCCGCCGGAACGCGCGCCCGAACCCGGACACGCGGTCGGCGTGCACGCCGAAGGACCGGGCCAGGCCGACGAAGTCGGGGCTGTCCCAGTCGACCCCGCGGTGCGGCAGGCCCTCGCGATCCTGGTCGTAGCGCAGCATCCCGTAGCCGCCGTCGTCGACCAGGACGACCGTGACCGGCAGCTGTTCCTGCGCGAGCGTCGCCAGATCGCCGCAGCCGTAGAGGAAACCTCCGTCGCCGGTGATACAGATGGCGCGCCCGACACCCGCCGCGGCGGCGCCGAGCGACGCCGGGAAGCCGTAGCCGAGGGTGCCCCAGCCCATCGGGTAGGCGAGCTTGCGCGGCGCCCGCACCCGGTGGAAGCCGCCGACCCAGTAGCCGGCGACGCACATGTCGGACACCAGCACGGCGTCCATCGGCAGCACTTCGTCCAAAGTGGACAGCAAGTCGTAGGCCTGCGGCTCTTCGTCACGGATCCGCTGGCGGACCCGGCGGCCGATGCCGGCCAGCCGCAACGTGATGTCGTTCAGCCCCGGCCGCTGCTTCGGCAGCAGCCGCTCGACGATCGCGCGCGCGTCGCCGACCAGAGTCAGGTCGGGCGGGTAGTTCTTGGCGGCGTCGTCGGCGTCGACGTTGATCGCGACCAGCTTGCGCGGCTTCGGCATCCGCCAGTTCTGCGTCATCAGGCCGTCGAAGTCGGTGCCGATGGCGAGCACGACGTCGGCCTCGTCCCACAGCTCGCCGACCTCCGGCGTGTGCACCGGGTTCGGGGCGAGGCACGGGTGGTCGAGCGGGAGCAGGCCGCGGGCGCCGAACGTCGTGATGACCGGCGCGGCGATCTTCTCGGCGAGCGCGCCGATGGCGTCCCCGGCCCCGGATCGCAACGCGCCGCCGCCGGCCCAGATCAGCGGGTACTTCGCATCGGACAGCATCGCTTCCGCGCGGGCGAGGTCGGGGACGTCGCCGTCGGGCTTGCGGTGCGGAGCGGGCGGACGCCGGTGCGGCACGGTCTCGCGCAGGTAGTCGGTCGGCACGCCGAGGTAGACGGGGCCGCTCTGGGGTTCCAGCGCGAGCCGCGCCGCGCGGTGCACGGTGGTGCCGATCTGGTCGGCGGCCCGCACGGTGAAGACACCCTTGGTCACCGGCGCGAACATCGCCTGCTGGTCGGACGTCTCGTGCAGCACGCCGCGGACGACGCCGGGGCGCCGCAGCGTCGAGGGGATGTCGGTGGCGATGATCAGCACCGAAGCGGCCGATGCCATGGCTTCGCCTACCGCGCCGAGGGTGTTCGCCGCGCCCGGCCCGGTCGTGACGAGGGCGACGCCGAGCTTGCCGGTCGCGCGCGCGTACCCGTCGGCCGCGTAGCCCGCGGTCTGTTCGTGGCGGACCCCGACGAGCTTGATGCGGGTCTCGGCGAGCGCCTCCCACAACGGCAGGTTGTGCACCCCCGGAAGCCCGAAGACGATCTCGGTCCCCAGCGATTCGAGCGCGTCCACCAGTTCCCGAGCACCACTCACAGCCACGGCTCGGATACTGCCAGATCGTTGAACGATCTGGCAATCAACCCCTAGACGATGTTGTGCTCGACCGGTGCGCTATCGGCGCCTTCGAACCGCCGGACGTCGAGCTCCGCGATGTCCACGGCCGGCTCTTGTCCGAGGTAGAGGTCCCGGATCAGCTCGCCGGCCGCCGGTCCCATCTGGAACCCGTGCCCGGAGAAGCCGGTCGCGTAGAAGAACCGCGACAACAGGACGCTTTCCCCCACGATCTGGTTGCGGTCGGGCGTCACTTCGTACAACCCGGCCCAAGCCGTCCGGATGCCGGCGTCGAGGACGGCCGGGATGCGACGCCCCGCCAGCTCGGCGAGCCGCGGCAGCCACTCGCCCGCCTCGTAGTGGGTGCCGAAGCCCGGGAAGCCGTCGTCCTCGCAGAACGACATGGCCAGGCCGGGGCCCTCGCGGTGGAAGTAGAACGCCGACGGCATCTCGATGGTCAGCGGCACCGCGTCCGGCAGCCCGGGCACCGGCCCGGTGAACACGACCTGGCGCCGGAACGGGCGCACCGGGAGGTCGAGCCCGGCCAGCTCGCCGACCCGTCCCGACCACGCGCCCGCCGCGCACACGACCGCGCCGGTCCGGACGAACCCGGCCGTCGTGTTAACGCCGGTTAACGTGTCGTCATCACGCTCGATCCCGGTGACCTCGACGCCGGTCCGGAGCGTCGCGCCACACGCGCGGGCCGCCTTCGCATAACCCTGGACGACGGCGTCCGGCGTGGCCTTCGCGTCGTCCGGGGACCACAGCGCGGCGACGAGCCCGTCCGTCTCGAGCAGCGGGAGGAGGTGCTTCGCCTCCGCGGGATCCAGCAGGTGACTGCGAACGCCGTACTCGCGCTGCAGCTCCGAGCAATGTCCGATTGCGGCAACATCCGCCGGGTCGGTGAGCAGGTAGAGGTAGCCGTCGCGGCGGAAGTCGATCTCGACGCCGAAGTCGCGGGAGAAAGCGCTGTACGCGGCGAGCCCGCGCAGGCCGAGCTCGACGTTCACGCGGCTGGTGAACGACGACCGGATGCCGCCCGCGGCCTTCGCCGTCGAGCCTTCGCCGAGCCCGCCGCGCTCCAGCAGCAGGACGTCGACGCCGGCCTCCGCCAAGCGGAACGCGCAGCTCACACCGATCACACCGCCGCCGATCACGACGCACTCGGCCATCGGTGGCAAGGACGTTTCCCCGGTGCCGCGGACGGTCATACTCGCCAATGTAGAACGTGATCCACCCACGGCCGCCGAGCGCGTAGAGTCCGGCGTGCCGAGTGCGGAAGGTGATGTCCCATGGCGATGATGCCCGTGACCGACTCGATGTTCCTCCTGGTCGAAACGCGCGAGCATCCGATGCACGTGGGCGGTCTGCAGCTGTTCAAGAAACCTGACGGAGCCGGGCCGGAGTACCTCCGCGACATCCGCCGTTCGCTGCTGGAATCCGAAAATCTGCGCCCGGTGTTCCGGCGCCGCCCGGCCCGGCCGGTGAACACGATGGGTCACGTCGCCTGGCGCGCCGAAACCGACCTCGAGCTCGACTACCACTTCCGGCACTCGGCGCTGCCGCAGCCGGGCCGCATCCGCGAGCTGCTGGAACTGACGTCACGCTGGCACAGCACGCTGCTCGACCGGCACCGCCCGCTGTGGGAGACGCACCTCATCGAGGGGCTGTCCGACGGCCGGTTCGCCGTCTACACCAAGGTCCACCACGCGCTGATGGACGGCGTCTCGGCGCTGCGCCAGCTGCAGGGCACGCTGTCGGACGACCCCGCGGACATGGACTGCCCGCCGTGGTGGGGCACCCGGCGCGAACCGGGCGAAGGCCGCGTCAAGCGCCCGCGGTCGTTCCTGCAGACCGCCGGCAAGACCGCCAACCAGCTCGCCGGGCTGGCGCCGGCCGCGATCAAGGTGGCGCGCGAGGCGTTCGGCGAGCACACCGTGACCCTGCCGGGGCAGGCCCCGCGGACGATGTTCAACGTGCCGATCGGCGGCGCGCGGCGGTTCGCGGCGCAGTCGTGGTCGCTCGACCGCGTGCGTCAGGTGGCCACCGCCGCCGGGGTGTCGCGCAACGACGTCGTGCTCGCGATGTGCTCGGGCGCGCTGCGGGACTACCTCATCGAGCAGCGCGCACTGCCGGACGCGCCGCTCGTCGCGATGGTCCCGGTGTCGCTGCGCCGCCAGAACGACCCGGGCGAGGCGGCGGGCAACAACATCGGCGCGCTGCTGTGCAACCTCGCCACCGACCTGCCGGACGCGGGCAAGCGGCTCGTCACCATCCACCAGTCGATGCGCAACGGCAAGCGGCTGTTCTCGGAGCTGACGCCGCTGCAGACGCTGTTGTTATCGGCCGTTAACGTCGCGCAGCTCGGTGTTTCGCCGATCCCGGGCATCGTCAACAACACGCGGCCGCCGTTCAACCTGGTGATCTCGAACGTGCCGGGGCCGCGCCGGCAAATGTACTGGAACGGCGCGCAGCTCGACGGCATCTACCCGGCGTCGGTGCTGCTCGACGGCCAAGCCGTGAACATCACGCTGACCAGCAACGGCGACAACCTCGACTTCGGCGTCACGGGCTGCCGCCGCAGCGTGCCGCACCTGCAGCGGATCCTGACCCATTTGGACACGGCGCTCGTGGAGCTGGAGGCGGCGGTCAAGTAGCCCCGCTGATCGGCACCCCGCTGCGCCATCGGAAGGAAACTTTCCGAACTGCTCTGGCCAGTCCGGTCGTCCCCTCCTACCGTGGCGACGACCAGTCCGGGAGAGGAGCAGGAAATGACCGAATCCGTTGAGGTGTGGACGACCCCCGACTTCGTCGAGTACGAAACTCCCATGGAGGTGACCGCCTACGCGGCCCGCATGGCGGACTGACCGATGCCCGTCGAGCCGCTCGCGGAAAGCGCATTCATCGCGGCCCTGCGCGGTCTTTCGGACCGGTACTGGGGCACGCACCCGTTCCACCGCCGCCTGCACGCGGGCGAGCTCGACGAGCGCGGGCTGCGCGTCTGGGCGGCCAACCGCTGGTACTACCAGTGTCAGCTGCCGCGGAAGGACGCGGCGATCATCAGCAACTGCCCCCTGCCGGAGATCCGGCGCCAGTGGCTCGACCGGATCGTCTACCACGACGGCCCGCACGCCGGCACCGGCGGAATCGAGCGGTGGCTGCGACTGTGCGAGGCCGTCGGCCTGTCGCGGGACGAGGTGCTCGACGAGCGGCACGTCGCTCCCGGCGTCCGGTTCGCCGTCGACGCCTACGTGACGTTCGCACGGACGAAGCCGTGGTGGGAGGCCGTCGCTTCCGGACTCACCGAGATGTTCGCCGGGCACCTGATGCAGCAGCGCGTCGCGGACATGCTCGCGCACTACCCGTGGATCGCGCGCGCGGACCTCGACTACTTCACCAACCGCATCGACAAGGTCTCCGGCGAGGGCAAGGACACGCTCGACATCGTCGTCCGCCACTGCGTCACGCGCGAGCAGCAGGACCGCGCGATCGCGGCCCTGTCGTTCAAGTGCGACGTGCTGTGGTCAATGCTCGACGCGATCGAGCGCGCATGATCGCCGCCGGCTCCGTTCCCGAGCTGCGCCGCGGCGTGCGGCTGTCCTTCGACCACGTCCGGGAGACGCACGTCCTGCTGTTCCCCGAAGGTGTGTTGGTCCCGAACGTCACCGCGGCCGCGGTGCTCGAACTCTGCGACGGCGCCCGGACCGTCACCGCCATCGCCGCGGTGCTGGGAAAGCGCTTCACCGGCGTCCGGGAACAGGACGTCCTCGACGTGCTGGCGCGGCTGGGCGAACGGCGGGTCGTCGCATGGACGTGACCCCGCCGCTCGGCCTGCTGGCCGAGCTGACCCACCGGTGCCCACTGCACTGTCCTTATTGCTCCAACCCCGTCGAACTCGTTTCGCGCGCCGCGGAGTTGTCCACTTCGGACTGGATTTCGGTCCTCTCGCAGGCGCGCGAGCTGGGCGTGCTGCAGGTGCACATGTCGGGCGGCGAGCCGCTGGCCCGGCCGGACCTGCCTTCGCTGGTGGCGCACGCGAGCTCGCTCGGGTGCTACGTCAACCTCGTCACCTCCGGCCTCGGCCTGACATCCGCGCGGCTCGACGACCTGGTCTCACGCGGGCTCGCGCACGTCCAGCTGTCGGCGCAGGGCGCGACGCGGGAGCGTTCCGATCAGCTGGCCGGTGCGCGGGCGTTCGACCACAAGCTCGCCGCGGCCGCGGCGGTGAAGTCGTCCGGGCTGCCGTTGTCCTTGAACGTCGTGCTGCACCGGCGCAACCACGACCAGCTGGCCAGGATCATCGCGCTGGCCGAGCGGATGGGCGCGGACCGTCTCGAACTGGCGAACACCCAGTACTACGGCTGGGCGCTGCGCAACCGCGAGGCGTTGATGCCGACGCCGGCGCAGCTCGCCGCGGCGGAACCGGTGGTGCGCGCGGCTGTGTCGCGGTTGCGGGGCACGATGGAGATCGTCTACGTCGTCGCCGACTACTACGAGCCGTATCCGAAGCCGTGCATGTACGGCTGGGGCGCGCGGCAGCTGACCGTGGCGCCGGACGGGACCGTGCTGCCGTGCCCGGCGGCGTCGGCGATTTCGACGCTCACCCTGGACAACGTGAGAGAGACGCCGTTGGCCGACATCTGGTACCGCTCCTCGTCGTTCAACGCCTACCGCGGCGAGGACTGGATGTCCGAGCCGTGCCGGACGTGCGACCGCCGCGGCGTCGACTTCGGCGGCTGCCGTTGCCAGGCGTTCCTGCTCACCGGCGATGCCGCGGCCACCGACCCGGTGTGCTCGCGGTCGTCTCGGCGTTCCGTCGTCGATCTCGTTTTGGCCCGGCCCGCGGAGTCCGAACCGGTCATGCGCCGGTGAAGGTGATCCTGCTCGGTACCGCGGCGGGCGGCGGGTGTCCACAGTGGAACTGCGCGTGCCGCCTGTGCACGGCCGGGCTGCCCCCGCGTACCCAGGACTGCGTCGCGATCAGCGCGGACGGCGCCGGCTGGTACCTGCTCAACTGTTCACCGGACATCCGTTCCCAGATCCTCTCCACGCCGGCGTTGCTCGCGGGGCCGGGCGCGCGCGAGACCCCGTTGCGCGGGGTGCTGCTGACCGACGCCGAACTCGACCACTCGCTGGGCCTGCTGATGCTGCGCGAGGCCGGCGGACTCCCGGTATACGCGCCGGACACGGTACTGGACGCACTGTCACCGGTTCGCGCGATCACCGACGGCTACGGCGGCTGGACGTCTCTTGTGGACCTTCCCGGACTGCGGGTCGACGTACTGCCGGTGAGCGACAAGAAGCCGAAGTACGTTTCCTCCACCGGGCACGGTCCGTGGGCGTTCGCTTACCGGATCTCGGACGTCCTGACCGGCGGTGTGCTGGTGTACGCGCCGTGCTTGAAGAGCTGGCCGCCGGGGTTCGACTCCTTTGTCGGAGATGCCTCTTTGGTACTGCTGGACGGAACGTTCTACGCGCCGGACGAGATGGCCGGCGTCGGCGGGCCGGACCAACTCGCGATGGGACACCTGCCGATCACCGCGAGCCTGGCCCGCATCGCCGGGCGGCCCGGGCGCTGGGCGTTCACGCACCTCAACAACACGAACCCGGTGCTGGACCCGGTGTCGGAAGAACACGCCGCCGTGCTGTCCGCGGGCGCTCTGCTCCCGGCGGACGGCACGGAGTTCACTGTGTGACCGCGCGACTCCTTTCCGCACACCGTCACGATTGCGTCGCGGACGTAAACCTTTTGGATCCCTCCGGCGACTACCTCTCATGAGTACTTCGCTTTGAAGTTCCTGGGGAGGAAATGTTCATGAGCACCGAACTCGCCCAAAGCGCGGCAACCGCCCTCACCCTGCAGCCGGGGTCCGGCGCACCGACGGCGGTCCGGCGGTACTGGCACCCGACGGACAAGGACTGGCTGTCGGTGCCGGCGCACGGCAACCAGCCCACCGCCGCGCAGCTGCAGGGCTACGGGTACCAGACCCCGACCGGCCCGCAGTTCTACGTCAGCCTGGTCGGCAACAGCGACATGGTCGAGGTCTCCCGCTGGTGGCACCCGGCCGACAAGGACTGGATCGACATGCCCGCCGGGATGGCCTCCGACACGCAGATGGCCAACTGGGGTTACCAGAACAAGACGTTCCAGTACTACGCGTTTCCGACGCAGCGCACGGGAACCGTGGCGGTGTACCGCTGGTGGCACCCCACGGACAAGGACTGGCTCACGGTCCGGGACGGCGAGTTCACCGACGCCCAGCTGCAGTCGTTCGGCTACCAGAACAAGACCCTGCTGTTCTACGCCTTCGCCCAGCAGTCCCCGACGACGGACCTCGGCTACTTCGCCTTGGGCACACCGCAGAAGTCGGTGCTCAGCCCGGTGTCCTGGAGCGGTTCCGGCGATCACCCGCACACCTTCAGCGTGCTGGAGGTCAACCCCACGCAGTCGCCGTCGATCAACCAGGGCTTCCGGTACATCGGCTACTACGGCCACCACAACTGCTCGGGTCTGGGCATCGCGCGGACGAACGACCTGAACACCACCGCGTGGACGCAGGAATCCACCCCGCTGTTCTCCGGCACGGGTGAGCGCTGGGGGAACGCGCTGCTGAACCCCGACAACACGATCGGGCTGGTGCACAACGTGTACTGGTGCGGCGGCAACCCCGACGGCGGCGCGTACTACATCGTCGGGCGCAAGAGCACGGACGGGATCAACGGCACGCAGTTCACCTCGTTCGTGCCACTGGTCAAGGAAATGACCGTGATCAACGGCAACCCGACCCTGTTCCGCGACCCGGACACGCAGACCGTCTACCTGTACTGGTTCCGCGACGCCAACGGCCGCAAGGAGATCCGCGTCAAGAGCGCCGCCACGTTCGACGCGCTGCTGCAGACCAGTCCGTCGGATCTCGGCACGCTCATCGCGTACTCCCACGACGTCGTGGCCTCGCCCCAGGTGATCAAGGTGGGTTCCCTGTACTACCTGGCGGTGGAGACTCTCGAGCAGAACAACGTCTGGAAGACGCGGGTGCTCACCGCGGCGGCCCCGACGGCGCAGTTCTTCGAGATCCCCGCCGGGCCGCTCTACGGCAACGGGTCGGCGTGCGTCTTCCAGCACGTCTTCGGCAGCACCCTGCACACCTACTTCGGCAACGAAGGCACACCGGGCGTGAGCAACTGGACGCTCGACCACGTGAGCGCGCCCCTGCCGTGACACCGGCGGCGCCGGAGGGCTGCAATGCCCTCCGGCGCGGCCCCGGCACCCTGGCCGGCGAGACCCCCAAATAACTCTTTGACGGTCGTGGCAGACTGACGTCATGCCCCACGACAACCTGCGCGTACTGGCGCACCCGCTCCGCATGCGGATCCTGTCGCTCCTGACGGGAACGGCGATGAGCGCAGCCGAGGCGGCGCGCGAGCTGGGCGACACGCAGGCGAACATCAGTTATCACTTCCGCCGCCTGCACGAGGCAGGCCTGCTGGACGTGGCAGAAGAGGTCACGATCCGCGGCGGGCGGGCGAAGCGGTACCGCCACGACCCGGACTCGGGCCGTCGCCTGACCACCCGCAACCCGGCGGAGCAGCAGCTCCTGACGAAGGCGGTCGCTAGCGAACTCCTGCGGCGCGCCGGATCGCGGGCACCCGGTCGGCGAGCATCGTTGACGGACGCGGAGCTGTGGGTGGACCCCGCCATCTGGGCGCGCCTGCTGGAGCGGGCATCGGAGCTGAGCCAGGAACTCCACGCGGCGGCCCAGCCACCGCGGTCACCGGGGACGGTGCGGGTCAGCGCGAGTGTGGCGCTGTTCGAGCTCGCGGAGGCGGGTCCGGAGGAAGCTCCGTGAGTGCTTTCCTGGGGGAAGGTTCGCTGTACGGGGGTCGTGTGCGGGCTCGCCGTGCTCCGCGACGTCGGCTCCGCTGCCGCAGGCCGCGCCTGCCTCCGGGTGTGTGGCGGCGCCTGGCAACAGCGGCTCACCTGTGGCGCGGACTCGGCTCCGCAGCCGCGCCGGCGTTGCCGGGCCGCGCGTTCGCCTCGCGAGGCGAACGCGGCGCCGCCCCGCCAAGTCGGCGGCTCACGCCGCCACGCCAATTCAGCTCCGCAGCCACCCTGTCGAGCCATCAGTCCACCCCGCCACGCCACTCGATGCCGCAGCCGCCCCGCCAAAGCCGTCGGTCCACCCCGCCACGCCAACTCGACTACGCCGCCACCCCGCCAAGCCTGCGGCCCACCTCACCACGCCAACTCGACTACGTCGCCGCGCCGCCAAGCCAGCGCCCCACCCCGCCACCCCAACTCGACTCCGCCGCCGCGCCGCCAAACCTGCGGCCCACCCCGCCACCCCAACTCGACTCCGCGGCCACCCCGCTGAGCCGTCGGTCCACCCCATGCCAACTCGACTTCGCAGCCTTGCCGACGTTGCCGAGCCGCAAGCCCGCCCCGTGAAGCGACCACGCGAACCCGGCTCCTCGCCCGTGTCCGACCGCCGCCATCGCGTCCACTCGCTCTCCCTCACCGTCCCGCCGGAGCCGCTCCCATGACCACCCCGCTCCTCACCCCGCTTCGCGAACCTCGCTTTCGCGCCCTCGTCACCGGGCGGACGTTCGCCGACTTCGCCAATGCCGTCGCTCCCTTCGCGCTGGCCTTCGCCGTCGTCGATCTGACCGGGTCGGCCGTGGATCTCGGGATCGTCGTCGGGGCGCGATCGATCGCCAATGTGCTGCTCGTGCTCTTCGGCGGGATGCTGGCCGACCGGCTGCCGCGGTCGGTGATCCTGCAGGGCACCGAAACCGCCGCCGCGCTCACCCAGGCCGCCATCGCCGCGAGCGTTCTCTGTGGATTCGCCTCCATCCCGCTGCTGGTCGGGCTCAGCCTCGTCAACGGCGCCGTCTCGGCCATCTCGCTGCCCGCGGCCGCGTCGCTCACGCCGTTGACCGTGCCCACGCCGCTGCTCGCCCAGGCGAACGCGCTGGTCAGGCTGCTGTCCAACGTCGGCCGCATCGCCGGGGCCGGGCTCGCCGGAATCCTCGTCGCGTTCGCCGGCTCCGGGTGGGCGCTCGCCGGCAACGCCGTCCTGTTCCTCGCCGCCGCGCTCTCCTACCGCCGGATCCGCCTCCCGCGCGGCGAACGGATCCCGGGCAGCCGCCCCCTCGCCGAGCTCGCCGAGGGCTGGCGCGAGTTCCGCGCCAGGTCCTGGGTGTGGCTGGTGGTGCTGCAGTTCATGATCGTCAACGCAGTCAACGCCGGCGCGCTGCGGGTCATCGGCCCGCTGGTCGCCGACGACACGTTCGGCCGCACCGGCTGGGGCCTCGCGCTGGCGATGCAGACCGCCGGGGCGCTGCTCGGCGGCGTCGTCGCCGCACACTGGCAGCCACGACGGATGCTGCTGTTCGGCGTCGCGCTGGTCACGGTCGACGCGCTGCCGATGCTCGCCCTCGGCAAGACGCCTTACCTGCTGCCGCTGCTGCTCGCGATGTTCCTTTCCGGGGTCGCGATCGAGCAGTTCGGGGTCGCCTGGGACGTGTCGCTGCAGGAGAACGTGCCGCCCGAGAAGCTCGCCCGCGTCTACTCCTACGACATGCTCGGCTCGTTCGTCGCGATGCCCCTCGGCCAGATCGCCGCCGGTCCGCTGGCCGAACACGCAGGCCGTTCGGCGACGCTCTTCGGCGGCGCGATTCTGATCGTCGGCGCGACGGCGGTCGTGCTGCTCAACCCGCAGGTGCGCGGACTGGTCCGCCGCGCGCCGGTCAGCCCGGGCGCACCAGGCTGAGATCCGGCGGGCTCGCGCTGAAGACGACGCCCTCGACGCGCGTCCCCACCGGTTTCGATGGCCGTCGCCCGGTCACCGGTTTCAGCGGCCGGCGCGGGGCTCCGGGGTCAGGTCGCGGTGGCCGTCGAGGCGCCACCAGCTCTCCAGCGTCTCCCTCAGCGCCTTCAGCAGCTCGCCACCCATCTCCAAGGGGACAAGGGCCGCCTTGCCGTCGTCCACCCGGAGTGCCGCCGTCAGGCGGTCGCCGTGTTCGATCAGGCCCACCACCACCCGGGTCGGCTCGCCTGCGACGTCCACGGTCGGAATGGCGCGCTCGTACCGCCAGCCTTCAGCGTTCACCCGGCCGACAGTGGCACAGCTTCCCCCGCCCCGGCCCGGCGTTCACCCTCACGTGTGGTCAGGCCGGTGCCCAGGGCCGCACTTCCTCCAGGAGCTTCGCCACCGCCAGCACGAGGTCGTCCGAGTGCCGCGGCCCGATGATCTGCAGGCCCACCGGCAGCCCCGCCGACGTGTGGCCGGCCGGCACGCTGATCGCCGGCTGCTGGGTCATGTTGAACGGGTACGTGAACGGCGTCCACTCCGGCCACTCGCTCAGCCCGCTGCCCGGCGGCACGTCGTGCCCGGCTTCGAACGCGGCGATCGGGACGGTCGGGGTGATCAGCACGTCGTAGCGCGTGTGGAACTCGCCCATGAGGATGCCCAGCGCGGCCCGCTCGGCGGTCGCGTCGAGGTAGTCGCTCGCCGACCACGTCCGGCCGAGCTCCCAGACCTTGCGCAGGCCCGGGTCCGTGCGCTCCTCGGACCCGGGCGGGAACGAGTCGAGCAGCTTCGCCGCCCCGGACGACCACAGGATGTCGAACGCCGGCTTGGGATCGGCGAACCCGGGGTCGGTCTCCTCGATCCGCAGGCCCGCGTCACCGAGGGCGCGCACCGCCGCCGCGACGACCGCCGCGATCTCCGGGTCGACGTCGACGTACCCGAGCGTCGGCGAGAACGCCGCGATCAGGCCGCGCACGTCCCGGCGGACGGCCTCGCGGAACGACGCAACCGGCGGCGCCAGAGCGGCCGGGTCGCGGGGGTCGGGCAGCGACAGGACGTCCAGCAGCAGCGCGGTGTCGTCCACCGACCGCGCCATCGGGCCGGCGTGCGACAGCGGGCCGAACGGGCTCGCCGGGAACAGCGGGATCCGGCCGTGGGTCGGCTTGAGCCCGACGATCCCGCAGAACGACGCCGGGATCCGCACCGAGCCGCCGCCGTCGGTGCCGACGGACAGCTCGCCCATCCCCGCCGCGACGGCCGCGGCGCTGCCGCCGCTCGACCCGCCCGCCGTCTTCGACGGGTCGACGGGGTTGCGCGTGATGCCCCGCAGCGGGCTGTCGGTGACGCCCTTCCACGCGATCTCCGGTGTGGTCGTCTTGCCCAGCACCACCAGACCGGCTTCGCGCATCCGCGCGGCGACCGGGCTGTCGACGTCCCACGGCTGGTCGGGGTCGATGCTCTTCGAGCCCCGGACGGTCGGCCAGCCCTGGGTCAGGAACATGTCCTTGATCGAGGACGGCACGCCGTCGAGCCACCCGATCGGGTTGCCGTCCCGCCAGCGGACCTCCGACGCCTTGGCCTGTTCCAGCGCCCCGTCGGCGTCGACGAGGCAGTACGCGTTGCACTCGCCGTCGCGGTCTTCGATGGCCTGCAGCGCGTTCTGCGTCGCCTCGACCGGTGAAAGTTCACAGGTCGCGTAGGCGGCGACGAGCTCGCTGGCGGTCAGCATCCTGTCGTTCATCCGGCTCCCTGGTTCCCCGACGGCACGTAGCCGAGCGTCTTGTCGACGACATTGCGCAGCGGCTCCCCAGCCTGCCAGCGGCGGAAGTTCTCGGTGAACACCTCGACGAGCGTGTTCCGCCAGCCGATGAAGTCGCCGGACATGTGCGGCGAGACCAGCACGTCCGGCATGGTCCACAACGGGTTGTCCGGCGGGAGCGGCTCGGTGTCGAACACGTCGAGCGCGGCGCCGGCGATGGCCCGGCTCTCGAGCGCGGCGACCAGGTCGGAGGTGACCACCAGCTCGCCCCGGCCCACGTTGACGAACCGCGCCGACGGCTTCATCGCGGCGAACGCGCGCGCGTCGAACATGCCCTTGGTGTGCTCGGTCAGCGGCGCGACGGCGACGACGTAGTCGGCGTGCGGCAAGAACGCGTCGAGCTGCGAAGACTCGTGCACGACACCGAAGTCCGGGTCGCCCGTGCGCTCCCGGCGGCCGGCCCCGCTCACCCGCATCCCGGCCGCGCGCAACAGCCGCGCGATGGCCCGGCCGATCGGCCCGGTGCCGACGACCACCACCTCACGCCCGGCGATCCGCTCGCTCTCGCGGTGCAGCCAGCGACCCTCGCGCTGCAGGTCGTGCGACCGCGCGAAGTCCTTCGCGAAGGAGAGGACGACGCCCAGCACGTACTCCGCGATGGCGTCGTCGAAGACACCTCGCGAGTTGGTCAGGACCACGTCGCTCTCCACCAGCCCGGGGAACAGCACCGGGTCGACGCCCGCGCTCGCGATGTGCAGCCAGCGCAGGCGATCGGCCGCGTGCCAGGCACCCGGCACGGCCGTGGAGAGGAAGTCGTAGACGAAGAGCGCGTCGGCTCCGGACAGGGCTTCGGGCAGGCCTGCCGCGTCCGTGTAACGCACGACGGCCCCGGACTCGACAGCACGCATGTCCGGTGGGCGGGACTCGCCACAGAGCACCGCCAGGACCGGGGTTTCCTGGGTTTCCGAGGCGATCACGTTGACACGGTAAAAGTCACTCGTATGATTGTCAACAATCCGAGGAACGACCCCCGGAGCACCGGACGTGTCATCAAGTGCAGACGTATTCCGGAGGCTGAGCCTTGGATTTCGACTTCCTGGCGTTCGACGGCCCGCTGGCGCAACGCGGCATCGGCGTCATCGCGCCGTTCGACCTCGCACTGGAGCGCGAGCTCTGGCGCTGGGTGCCGATGGAGGTGTCCCTCCACCTCGCCCGGACGCCGTACGAGCCGGTGCCGGTCAGCATGGAGATGGCCCGCCTCGTCAGCGACAGCCACCACCTGGCCAGCGCGACCCGCGACGTGCTGCACGTCGAGCCCGAGGTCGTCGCCTACCTCTGCACGTCGGGCAGCTTCGTCAACGGCGTCGACTACGAGCGCTCCCTGACGAAGGCGATCTGCGACGCCGGCGCGCCGGACGCCGTCACCACCTCGGGCGCGCTGGCCGAGGTGCTGCACCAGCTCGACCTGCACCGCATCTCGGTGCTGACGCCGTACGACGCCGACCTCACCCACGCCCTGCACGACTTCCTCGGCGAGCTGAACGTCGAGACCGTCGCCAGCGACCACCTCGGGCTGGGCGGCGGCATCTGGAAGGTCAGCTACCGCACCATCGCCGAACGCATCCTCGCCGCCGACCACGGCGAAGCCGAAGCGATCTTCGTCAGCTGCACGAACCTGCCGACGTACGACCTGATCGAGCCCCTGGAGGCCGCGCTCGGCAAGCCGGTGCTCACCGCCAACCAGCTGACCATGTGGGCGTGCCTGCGCCGGATGAACCTGCCCATCGTCGGACCCGGGAAGTGGCTTCGTGACGTGTCGTGAAGGTATTCCTTGACCATCCCTCTAGGATTGTCGACAATTTGCGTCTCTCCGGAGGTTTCGTGACCACCATCGGCTTCATCTACCCCGACCACGCGGCCGAAGACGACTACCCGCTGGCCGAGCAGCTGCTCGGCGGCGCGGCCGCCGACGAGGGCGACATCCGCCTCGCGGTCGAGCACATCTACGGCACCGACAAGCACGCGGTCGCCGAACTGCTGGACCTCGGCAGCGAGACCCGCCTCGCCGACGGCGCCGCCCTGCTCAAGAAGCACGAGCCGGACGCGGTCGTCTGGGCCTGCACCAGCGGCAGCTTCGTCTACGGCTGGGACGGCGCCCGCGACCAGGCCGACCGCCTCGCCGCCGTCGCCGGGGTCCCGGCCTCCAGTACCTCCTTCGCGTTCGTGCACGCCGCGCGCGCCCTCGGCGTCAAGCGGGTCGCCGTCGCCGCCAGCTACCCGGACGACATCGCCCGGCTGTTCGTGGACTTCCTCAAGGCCGGCGGCATCGAGGTCGTCTCGATGGCCAGTGCCGACATCGTCACGGCCGCCGAGGTCGGCGCGATGACGTCGGAAGCCGTCGTCGAGCTCGCCGTGCGCCACGACCACCCGGACGCCGACGCGGTGCTCGTGCCGGACACCGCGATGCGGACGCTCCAGGAGATCAACATCGTCGAAGCCGCACTGAAGAAGCCCGTGCTGACCGCCAACCAGGTCACCGTCTGGGAAGGCTTGCGCCTGACCGGGCGGCACCGGCTCGTCCGCTCCCTCGGCGCGTTGTTCCGGCACCTGCCGGACGGGAGCGCCTGACATGGCCCTACCACCGGGCATGCTGCCCGAGATCGAACCGGTCAGCCGCGAGTCGACGGCCGCGGTCATCGCGCGTCAGCTGCGCGACGCGATCATGACCGGCGCCCTCCCGCCAGGGACCCAGCTCGGCGAGACCGAGCTGGCCTCCCGGTTCCAGGTGTCACGGGGGCCACTCCGGGAGGCCATGCAGCATCTCGTGTCCGAAGGGCTCCTCCGCAGCGAACGGCACCGCGGGCTGTTCGTGATCGATCTCGAGCCCGGCGACGTCTACGACATCTATGCAGCTCGATCTGCCATCGAACGCGCGGCGATGATCCGCGCCGTGCGGGGCGGGGACCGCGACCGGATCGCCGACCTGCTCGAACAGACCGTCACCGAGATGGCCACGGCCGCCAGTGAGGACGACCCCGGCGCGCTCTCCACCGCGGACCTCAGGTTCCACGAGGCCCTCATCAACGCATCCGGCAGCAAGCGGCTCGTCCGGATGGCCCGGACCCTCCTCATCGAGACGCGGATGTGCCTGACCGCGCTGCAGAGCACCTATCAGCGGGTCGAGGAACGAGTCGAGGAGCACACGAAACTCATCCAGGCCCTTCGCGACGGCGACGAGGAAACGGCGCTGGCGCTGCTCGACTCGCACATGGAGGACGCGGTGCAGCGGCTCGCGCCGGGGACGAGCCTCATCGAGGGACACGTCCCGCCGGTGCCGGGCAACGCGTGAGCGGAGCGTCGGCAGCCGTGGCCTGAAGGCCGACACACGTGATCGGAAAACCGGCGCGTGTCGTCGCCGCGTCGACACGTGCACGCGAACGACCGGCTCGGGTTCCGGGGAAACCGGCAGGCGTACGTGGACGGCCCGCACGGGTACCGGGAAGCAGTTGGCCGGCGGAGAGCACCCGCAACTAAGCGCCATCGCGCACCCCCAGGACCGGCTGGCCACCGCGGCCGTCGCGGTAGTCCGGGGACCACGGGAAGCGGCCCTGCGAGTCCGCGTGGACAAGCTGAAGCGCGCGGATTCCCGTGCCGTACAACGCCACCGCGAAGACCAGGTGTGCCGACGGCTCCGCCAAGGGGACCGCTTCGATCACCGAGCCGTCACGCAACGGGACGCGCTCACCCGGCGAGGGTGGCGACGCGTGCAGGGAGTGCCCGGCCAGGTCGTTCAGCAGCCCGGCGGCCTCCAGCGTGGGCAAACCCGTCACGACCAGCTCGGGCAAGCCGTACCCGCTCAGGCCTATCGTGTAGGCCCAGGGCGGGTACGACCCGCTGCTCTCGACTCCTTGCACCAGCCAGCCCCGCTCGGCCACGCCGTCGCGAAGCCGTTCCAGGTAACCGGATCTCTCCGGGTTCTCGCATTCGAAGCACATCGGTGACTCCTCCCCCTCGGTGGACTTGCGACCACCGTGCCGGAGGGCACCGACAAAAACTCAGCCCAGCGCTTCGGCCACTGCCGTGCCGAGCCGTTCCGTGGTATTCGTGCCGCCGAGGTCCGGGGTGCGCACCCGGCCCTCGTCGAGCACCCGGTCCACCGCGGCACGGATCGCTTGTGCGGCAACGGTTTCGCCCAGATGTTCGACCAACATCGCGGCCGCCAGGATCTGCGCCACGGGGTTGGCGATCCCCTGCCCGGCGATGTCCGGAGCGCTCCCGTGGACCGCCTCGAACATCGACGGATGTTCACCCGATGGGTTGATGTTGCCGGACGGCGCCATGCCGAGTCCGCCGGTGATCGCGGCCGCGAGGTCGCTCAGGATGTCGCCGAAGAGGTTCGACCCCACGATGACGTCGAGCCGGTCCGGCGCCTGGACCATCCGCGCCGCCAACGCATCCACGTGCATCTGCTCACTGTGGACATCGGGGTACTCGGCGGCGACCTCGGCGAAGATCTCGTCCCAGAACGGCATCGAGTGGATGAGCCCGTTGGACTTCGTCGCCGAGCACACGCGCGAAGACCGCGTCCGCGCCAGTTCGAAGGCGTACCGGATGATCCGCGAAACGCCGACGCGCGTGAAGACCGACTCCTGCAGCACGAATTCGTCGGGCCGCCCGGCGTTGTGCCGGCCGCCGATCGCCGAGTACTCCCCTTCGGAGTTCTCGCGGACGATGACCAGCTCCAGTTCCTCGGCCTTCCGCCCGGCCAGCACGGACGTCGTGCCCGGCAACAGCCGCACCGGGCGCAGGTTCACGTACTGCTGGAACGCGCGCCGCAGCGGGATCAGCAAGCCCCACAACGAAACGTGGTCCGGAACGCCGGGGAAGCCGACCGCGCCGAGCAGGATCCCGTCGAACGCGGAGAGCTGCGCGACGCCGTCGTCCGGCATCATCGACCCGGCCTGCGCGTACCGCTCACAGCTCCAGTCGAACTCCGTCCACTCCAGCGAAAAGCCGAACCGCGAAGAAGCCCGGTCGAGGACCTTGCGGGCCTCGACCGTGACGTCCACGCCGATCCCGTCGCCGGGGATGCTCGCGATGCGGTAGGCCGTCACAGGGCCACCGCGATGTACTTGGTCTCGAGGAACTCGTCGATGCCGACCGAGCCGCCCTCGCGGCCGAGCCCGGACTGCTTGATCCCGCCGAACGGCGCCGCCGGGTTCGAGACGATGCCCTGGTTCAGCCCGATCATCCCGGCTTCGAGGGCTTCGGAGACCCGCAGCGCGCGCTTGAGGTCGCTGGTGAAGACGTAGGAAACCAAGCCGAACTCGGTGTCGTTCGCCTTCGCCACCGCCTCTTCCTCGGTGTCGAACGGCGTGATCGGGGCGACCGGCCCGAAGATCTCCTCGTGCGTCAGCCGCGCTTCCTGTGGGACGTCGGTGAGCACGGTGGCCTGGTAGAAGTGGCCCGGCCCGTCGACGCCGGAGCCGCCGGTGAGCACCTTCGCGCCGCGGTCGGTGGCGTCCTTGACCAGCTCCGTCACCTTGTCGACGGCCTTGTCGTCGATCAGCGGGCCGACCACGACGTCCTTCTCGGTGCCGCGACCCATCGGCAGCGCCTGCATCCGCTCGGTCAGCCGCCGCGAGAACTCCTCGACGACGCCGCGCTGCACGTAGAAGCGGTTCGCCGCGGTGCACGCCTCGCCGATGTTGCGCATCTTCGCCTGCATCGCGCCTTCGATGGCGGCGTCCATGTCGGCGTCGTCGAAGACCAGGAACGGCGCGTTGCCCCCCAGCTCCATCGACGTCCGCAGCACCTTGTCGGCGCACTGCTCCAGGAGCTTGCGGCCGACGCCGGTGGAGCCGGTGAAGGAGAGCTTGCGGGCGCGGCCGTCGCGGATAAGCGGCTCCATCACACCACCGGAGTCGCTGGTCGTGAGGACGTTGAGTACGCCCTCGGGCAGCCCTGCCTCGGCGAGGATGCCGGCCAGCGCGAGCATCGACAGCGGCGTCTGTGCGGCAGGCTTGATCACCATCGTGCAGCCGGCGGCGACGGCGGGGCCGATCTTGCGGGTGCCCATCGCCATCGGGAAGTTCCACGGCGTGATCAGGATCGTCGGCCCGACCGGCTGCTTCGTGATGAGGAAGCGGCCCGCGCCGTTCGGGGCGGTAGCGAAACCGCCGTCGATCCGGACGGCCTCTTCGGCGAACCAGCGGAAGAACTCGGCGGCGTAGGCGATCTCGCCCTTCGACTCGGCGAGCGGCTTGCCCATCTCCAGGGTCATGAGCAGAGCCAGCTCGTCCTGGCGCTTCATCAGCAGCTCGTACGCGCGGCGCAGGATCTCGCCGCGTTCGCGGGGCGCCATCTTCGCGAAGTCCGATTGCGCGGCGACCGCGGCGTCCAACGCCGTGACGCCGTCCGCCGGCGAGGCGTCGGCGACCTGGCACAGCTCCTTGCCGGTGGCCGGGTCCACCACCGGGAACGTCTTCCCTGACTCGGCGGCGACCCACTTGCCGCCGATGAACAGTTCCTTGCCGACCGCGTCGACGACGCCGGACTCGGTGCTCGCGCTCATCCCGACTGCTCCTCACGTGTTGTCCCGAGGGCCATGCTATGGATATTGTCAACAATCGACAACCCGCTCAACCGACCAAGGAGCACGCTGCCATGGCCCAGCTATCTCCGCTGCTCAAGCAGGCAACGCCCGTCGTGGTCGACCACGGTGAAGGGGTTTACCTCTACGACGTCGACGGCAAACGACACCTCGACTTCACCGCCGGCATCGGCGTCACGAGCACCGGGCACTGCCACCCGCACGTCGTGCGCGCGGCGCAGGAGCAGATCGGCAAGCTCGTCCACGGGCAGTACACGACGGTGATGCACCAGCCCCTGCTCGAGCTGACCAAGCGCCTCGGTGACGTCCTGCCCAGCGGGCTCGACTCGCTCTTCTACGCGAACTCGGGCAGCGAAGCCGTCGAAGCGGCGTTGCGGCTCGCGCGCCAGGCGACGAAGCGCCCGAACGTCGTCGTCATGCAGGGCGGCTTCCACGGCCGGACCGTCGCGGCGGCGAGCATGACGACGTCCGGGACGCGGTTCAGCGCCGGCATCGGCCCGCTGATGGCGGGCGTGCACGTCGCGCCCTTCCCCTACGCCTACCACTACGGCTGGGACGAGCAGACCGCGACGAAGTTCGCGCTGCGAGAGCTGGACTACCTGTTCCAGACGGTCAGCGCGCCCAACGAGACCGCCGCGATCTTCGTCGAGCCCGTGCTCGGCGAGGGCGGATACGTCCCGGCGAACACGGAGTTCATGGCGGGCCTGCGCGAGCGCGCGGACCGGCACGGCATCCTGCTCGTCCTCGACGAAATCCAGACCGGCTTCGGCCGCACCGGCAAGTTCTGGGGACACGATCACTTCGACGTTTCCCCCGACATCGTGCTCATCGCGAAGGGCCTGGCCAGCGGCTTCCCGCTGTCGGGCATCGCCGCTTCGCAGGAGCTGATGGCGAAGGCGCTCCCGGGTTCACAGGGCGGCACGTACGGCGGCAACGCCGTCTCGTGCGCCGCGGCGATCGCGACCCTGGAGGTCATCCAGCAGGAGAACCTGGTGGAGAACGCCGCCGAGCGCGGACGCCAGCTGCTCGAAGGCGCCCGGGTGATCGCGGACAAGACGCCGGCGATCGGCGAGGTGCGCGGGCTCGGGCTGCTGGTCGGCTCGGAGTTCACCACCGCCGACGGCGAGCCCGACGCCGCCACCGCGGCGGCCGCGCAGCAGACGGCGTCGAAGAGCGGCCTGCTGCTGCTCACCTGCGGCCCGTACATGAACGTCGTGCGCATGGTGCCGCCGCTGGTCGTCAACGCCGAGCAGGTCGACGACGCGCTGCGCATCTGGGGCGACGTCGTCGCGTCCGTGACGGGTAGCTGAGCATGGCGCGATACATCACGATCACCCTCGACAAGCGCGGGGTCACCTGCCGGGCCCGGCTGCTCGACGACGAGGCGCCGCGCACCTGCAAGGCGGTGTGGGACGCGTTGCCGCAGAGCGGTTCGGCCTACCACGCGAAGTACGCGCGCAACGAGGTCTACACGCTCGTGCCGCCCTTCGCGGAGCCGAAACCCGGACGGGAGAACCCGACGATCACACCGATTCCCGGCGACGTCGTGTATTTCGGCTTCGAAGCCTGGGAGATCGGCAACCCCGCGTACGGCTACGAGGACGACAGCGAGGCACACGGCGACCAGGGTGCGACCGACCTCGCGATCTTCTACGGGCGCAACAACCTGCTGATCAACGGCGACGCGGGTTGGGTGCCCGGCAACGTGTTCGCCACGATCGAGGAGGGCCTCGCCGAGATGGCGGCGGCCGCGCAGGACCTCTGGTTGCGGGGTGTCGAGGGCGAGACGCTCTCGTTCGCGCGAGCCTGAATCCCTTGTCCGGCAAGGGGACGCCGGGTGCGCTCACCGCACCCGGCGTCCCCTTTTTCCGGCGTTTGGCCACCCGAAAGGGTGATCATCGCGAGTTCACCTTTCGTGGCCGGTGATCACCAGATCGAGTTACGGGGCTGCCCAGGATGCCGGATCAAGGTCGGAATTACCGACAGTGAGATTCGCCCCTTCTGTTACCCACAGTGGTTGACCGCCGAAGCGGGCACCCCGGCGTCGAACACGAAGGGATTACGTGTTTAGCATGGGAAGATTCCGCGGCGCCCGGATCTCCCGGAAATGGCTCTTTGACAGCTCGCCAGCACGGTGAAAACCTGCTTTCGCTCCCCACCGGGAGCACTCCAGGGAAGTCAATGAGTTATTCATCAAGGAGTCATTCCATGCAGATGTTCGCCCAACACGCCCACTACTGCCACGACATCCTCACCGGCGCACTGGCGCACCTGGCGCACGTTCTCGGCTGGCTCGTCTGATTTAGCCGGGACTCCGGAGCCTGGCCGCGGGAAACCGCGGCCAGGCCGTTTCACCCCAGTTCTTCCAGCCGCGCGAAATCGTCTTCGGAAATCGTGATTCCGGCCGCCGCGCAGTTTTCTTCGAGGTGCTTGGCCGACGACGTGCCGGGAATCGGGATCACCACCGGCGACCGGCGCAGCAACCAGGCGAGGGACACCTGGGCGGGTGTCGCGCCGAGGCCGGCCGCGACCTTTCCGAGCACCCCGCCCGCCGTCGCGTGGTCACCGCGTGCGATCGGCAACCAGGGCACGAACGCGATCCCCTCGCGCTCGCAGTAGTCGAGGACGTCGTCCGACGCGCGGTCGGTCAGGTTGTACCGGTTCTGGACGCTCACGATCGGCGCGATGGCCCGCGCTTCGACCAGCTGCGCGACGCTGACCTCGGACAACCCGATCCGCGCGATCTTGCCCTCGTCCCGCAGCCGCGCGAGCGCGCCGACCTGGTCGGCGAGCGGCACCTGCGGATCGATCCGGTGCAGCTGCAGCAGGTCGAGACGCTCGACGCGCAGGCGCCGCAACGAGAGCTCCGCCTGCTGCCGCAGGTATTCGGGCCGGCCGAGCGGCACCCATTCGCCCCGGCTCGGACGCGCGTGCCCGCACTTCGTCGCGATGAACAGCCCTCGGTACGGGCGCAGCGCGTCGGCGAGCAGTTCCTCGTTCAGCCCCAGGTCATAGGCGTCGGCGGTGTCGAAGAACGTCACGCCGAGTTCGGCCGCCCGGCGGGCGATCGCGGCCGCGTCGTCGCGGACGTGGTCCCACTCGATGAGCCGCATCGCGCCGAAACCGAGCCGTCGCACGGAAACGCCGTCGTCGAAGGTGTACGTCGATGTCATGCCGGGAAGCTTCACCCGGCACGGAGTCACCCACCAGAGATTTAGTCTGGACTAAATCCTGCTCTGTAATCGGCTGATCACGGTCTTATCCAGATTCAGGGAGCGTAGCTGCGCGACGACTGAAGTAGCCGGCCGCGAAGTCGGACAGCCGTTGCGCCGCGACGGAGAAGTAGGCGTCCTCGCGCCAGACCAGGCTCAGGGTGCGGTGGCAGCCCGGCGCGTCCAGGTGCAGCCAGACGCCCGGGATGTGCGTGACACCGCGGGAGAACGCGGGCACCAGCCCGATGCCCAGACCCGCGCTGATGAGGTCGCCGGTGGCGCCCGGTTCGTCGCTCTCGCAGGTGTAATCGGGGTGGAGCCCGGCCTCCGCGAACAGCCGGTCGGCCAGTTCGCGCGGCCAGTAGCCGGGGCGCGTGGTGACGAACGGTTCGCCCGCGAGATCGGCCGGCCGCACCTGTTTCCGCCCGGCGAGCCGGTGGCCGACCGGCACGGCGAGCAGCACCTCCTCGCGCAGCAGCTCCCGCGTCCGGAAGTCCGCTCCGGGCAGCGGCTGCGAGGCCAGGCAGAGGTCGACCTCGCCGGCGCGCAGCTGGTTCGCCATCTCCGTCGCCGACGACTGGTACAGCCGGATGTCGACGCCGGCGTGCGCCGCGCGGAACTCGGTGACCACTCCGGTGAGCGTGAGCAGGGTTTCCGCCGCGACGGCGACGCTGCCGTGGTCGAGACCCGCGGCGTCGGCGAGTTCGCGGCGGGCGTCGTCCAGTTCGGCCAGCACCCGGTCCACGCGGCGGAGGAACCCGGCGCCGAACCGGTTGAGCCGCAGCCCGCGGCCCACCCGGTCGAACAACGGGACACCGAGATCGGCTTCGAGCCGGGCGATCGCGCGGCTCAGCGAAGGCTGCGCGACCCGGAGTTCGGCAGCGGCCTGGCTGAGGTGCTCTCGGCGGGCGACCGCCTGGAAGTAGCGCAGCTGGAGCAGGTCCATTCCATAGCCTCAGCGTCATGATTCGATGGCATTTTCGGTCTTGGACAGCATAGAAGCAGGTCCATACCGTCGATCAGGTGATCAGAACGAGACAGGTGGTGCGCGGGTTCGTCACCGTGCACGCCATCGCGATCTTCGGCCAGCCGGTCTTCGCGGGCCGCTACCTGACCGGCGACTACGACATGCTGGCGCTGCACCGGTTCGGCGCGGACCTGGTCTTCGCGCTCGGGCTGGCGCAGCTGGTGCCGACGGCGCTGCTCTGGCGGCGCGAAGGCTCGCGATGGCCGTTCTGGGCGAGCCTGCTGCTGGTCCTCGGCGAGACCGCGCAATACTTCGCCGGGCTGGCCGGCGTCCTCGACCTGCACGTTCCGCTGGGTGTCGCACTGGTCACCCTGGCCGTGGTCATCCTGATCGCGGTCTGGCGATGAGCGGGCTGTCCCGGCGCCGGTTCCTCGGCCTGACCGGCGGCGCGGGCCTCGTCTTGGCCGCCGGCCTCGCCGGTCCGCGGCTGCTCGGGCGCGCCGCCACCACCGGGGAACTGCTCGCCAGCGAGGTGCCGCTGCCCACGCCGTTCCGGGTCCCGCTGCCGATCCCCGCCGTGCTGACGCCGGTCGCGCGCGAAGCGGACGCGGACCGGTACGAGATCGTCCAGCGCACGGCCACCGCGGAGATCCTGCCCGGGCTGCGCACGCCGATTTGGGCCTACCAGGGCACTTTCCCCGGTCCGACCCTCGAGTCCCGCAGCGGCCGGACGGCGATCGTCCGGCACCGCAACGAGCTCCCGGTCCCGACCGTGGTCCACCTGCACGGCGGCCGCACGCCACCGGAGTCCGACGGCTACGCCACCGACCTGGTCCTACCGACGAGCGGCACTCATCAGGCGCACCAGCACGCGGGCATGCTCGACCCGGACGCGAAGGTCGTCCAGGGGGTGCGCGACTACGTGTACCCGTTGCGGCAACGGGCATCGACGCTCTGGTACCACGACCACCGGATGGACTTCACCGGCCCGGCCGTCTACCGCGGCCTGGCCGGGTTCCACCTCGTCCGGGACGCGGAAGAGGACGCGTTGCCGCTGCCGCGCGGCGAGCGGGAGCTGCCGCTGATGATCGCCGACCGCGCGTTCGCCGCGGACGGTTCGATGCGCTACCCGTCCCTCGACTCGACACTGGCCACCGTGCCCGGCGTCGAGGAGCCTTACGTCGCGGGGGTGCTCGGCGACGTGGTCCTGGTGAACGGCGCACCGTGGCCGGTGGCCGAGGTGTCCGCGACCCGGCACCGGTTGCGCCTGCTGAACGCGTCCAACGCCCGCCGCTACGACCTCGCGCTCGACCCGCCCCCGCCGGACGGCCCGGCGTTCACGCAGATCGGCTCGGACCAGGGCCTGCTCGACGCGCCACGAGAGCACGACCACCTGCCGATCGCGCCGGCCGAGCGGTACGACATGGTCGTCGACTTCGGCCGCTACCCCGTGGGCACCGAGGTCACGCTGGTCAACCGGGCGGGCACCGGCAGCACCGCGTACGTCATGCGGTTTCGCGTCGCGCGCCGCGGCATCGAGGACAGCGATATTCCGGACCGGCTGAGCACGATCGAACCGCTCAATCGGACACAGGCGAGAGTGACACGGGAGTTCTCCTTCCGCGGCGGCCCGACGGGTGGCCGGCACGGCTGGCTGATCGGCGGGGAGCCGTACTCGCCGTCGCGGATCGACGCCCGGCCCCGGCTCGGCGACGTCGAGATCTGGCGGTTCGTGGCGGACTTGCACCACCCGATCCACCTGCACCTCGTGAACTTCCGGGTGCTCTCCCGCGGCGGCCGGCCGCCCGGCCCGTTCGACGGCGGTTTGAAGGACACGGTCGATCTTCGGCCGGGCGAAGCGGTGGAGGTGATCGCCCGGTTCGACGGCTACCGGGGGCGGTACATGTTCCACTGCCACAACGCGGAGCACGAGGACATGGGCATGATGGCCAACTTCGAGACGACGTGAAGCGCGAACGTGAAAAACCTTCATAGCGGCGTACCGGCGGTACGTACTACGCTGCGGTAACCACAGCAACGGCGCGGAGGAGAAGCTGTCGATGGGCGACGTGGCGGCACGGCTGGCCGAGATAGTCGGGGACAAGAACGTGCTGATCGGCGAGGCGATCTCCGAGGACTACGCGCACGACGAAGCGTTGACCGCGGAGCCGCAGAAGCCGGCGTACGTCGCGAAGCCGGCAACCGCGGAAGAAGTCGCGGAGCTGCTGAAGGCCGCGACAGAACACAACGTGCCCGTGACCGCGCGAGGCTCCGGAAGCGGACTCTCCGGCGCCGCACGACCGCGAGAAGACGGACTCCTGATCTCCTTCGAGCGGATGAACCAGGTGCTCGAGGTCGACACCGGGAACCACGTCGCCGTCGTCCAGCCCGGCGTCACGCTCGCCGAACTCGACGCCAAGACCGCCGAAGCCGGGCTCAGCTACACCGTCTACCCCGGTGAGCTGAGCGCGAGCATCGGCGGGAACGTCGGGACCAACGCCGGCGGGATGCGCGCGGTGAAGTACGGCGTCACCCGCAACAACGTCCTCGGCCTGCAGGCCGTCCTGCCGACCGGCGAGATCCTCCGCACCGGCGGCAAGACGTCGAAGATCTCCACCGGCTACGACCTCACGCAGCTGATCATCGGCTCCGAAGGCACCCTCGCGCTGGCCACCGAGATCACCGTCAAGCTGCACCCGCGGCTCACCCACGGCGCCACCGTCCTCGCACCGTTCGGCGACTTCGGCCAGGTGATGGCCGCCGTGCCGGAGATCCTCTCCAGCGGGCTCGCGCCGCACATCCTCGAGTACATCGACAACCTGACGATGGCCGCCATCGTCTACAACGAGAAGCTCGAACTCGGCGTCCCGGACAAGATCCGCGAGACCAGCGAGGCGTACCTCGTGGTGGCGTTGGAAAACCGGGAGAACGGACGCCTGCACGAGGACGTCGAGACCGTCGGTGAGCTGCTCGGGGAACTCGGCGCCACCGACGTCTACGTCCTCGAAGGCCCCGCCGCGCGCAAGCTGATCGAAGCCCGCGAGAAGGCTTTCTGGACGGCGAAGGCGGCCGGCGCCGACGACGTGATCGACGTCGTCGTGCCGCGGACCGCGATGCCGCAGTTCATCACCAAGGCGCGTGAGCTGGCGATGGCCGCGGGTGGCGGCGCGCTCGGTTGCGGGCACGCCGGCGACGGCAACGTCCACCTCGCGATCTTCTGCAAGGACGCGGACCAGCGGACGCAGCTGCTGACCGACATCTTCGCCTTCGCCATGGAACTCGGCGGCGCGATCTCCGGCGAACACGGCCTCGGCCGCACCAAAGCGCACTACCACCAGGAACTCGAAGACCCGGCGAAGATCGAGC
This sequence comes from Amycolatopsis sp. NPDC051371, assembly GCF_040682155.1. Taxonomy (NCBI): domain Bacteria; kingdom Bacillati; phylum Actinomycetota; class Actinomycetes; order Pseudonocardiales; family Pseudonocardiaceae; genus Amycolatopsis; species Amycolatopsis sp. NPDC051371. Next base: position 214,464 of record NZ_JBFBAG010000005.1, on the reverse strand, counting down.
TGATGCGCCGGATCAAGCAGAGCTTCGACCCCGCCGGGATCCTCAACCCCGGCGTTCTCTTCCCCGAAGGAACCGCATGAGCGAGATGAACGGCGCCCAGTCCCTGATCCGCACGCTGGTCGACGCCGGCGTCGAGGTGTGCTTCGCGAACCCCGGCACGTCGGAGATGCACTTCGTCGCCGCGCTCGACACCGTGCCCGAGATGCGGGGCGTGCTCGCGCTGTTCGAAGGCGTCGTCACCGGTGCCGCCGACGGGTACGCGCGGATCGCCGGCAAGCCCGCCGCGACGCTGCTGCACCTCGGCCCCGGCCTGGGCAACGGCCTGGCGAACCTGCACAACGCGCGGCGCGCGCACACGCCGATCGTCAACGTCGTCGGCGACCACGCGACCTACCACAAGCAGTACGACGCGCCGCTGGAGTCGGACATCGAGGCCCTCGCGGGCTCGCTGGAAGGCTGGGTGCGCCGCTCGGAGCACACCAAGGACGTCGGAGCGGACGCTGCCGCCGCGGTCGCCGCCGCGCAGGACGCACCCGGCCGCGTCGCGACGCTGATCCTGCCCGCCGACGCCTCGTGGGGTGACGGTGGCGAGACGTGCGCGCCGGTCCCGCCGCGCGTGCCGCAGGCCGTGGACGCGACCGCCGTCAAGGACGTCGCCGCGGTGTTCGGCACCGGCGAATCGGTGGCGCTGCTCATCGGCGGGGCCGCGTGCCGCGAAGAAGGACTGCGCGCGGCGAGCCGGATCGGCGCCGCGACCGGCGCGAAGGTGTTCGTCGAGACGTTCCCGTCCCGTCTCGAGCGTGGCGCCGGGCTGCCGACGATCGAGCGGCTCGGGTACCTCGCCGAGCAGGTCACCTACCAGCTCGACGGCGTCAAGCACCTGGTCGTCGCGGGCACGAAGGCGCCGGTGTCGTTCTTCGCCTACCCGGGCAAGCCGAGCGACCTGGTGCCCGAGGGCGCCCAGGTGCACACGCTTGCGGCGGTCGGCCAGGACGTCACGCGCGCGCTGAACGAGGTCGCGGACCTCGTCGCCGCGGACACCGAACCGGTGCTGCAGCAGCCGTCCCGGCCCGCACTGCCGACCGGGCCGCTGACCCCGCAGAACTGGGTCGACGTCATCGGCGCGCTGCTGCCGGAAAACGCGATCATCGCCGATGAGGCCAACACGTCCGGCCTGCTGCTCCCGACGGCGACGGCGGGTGCGCCGCGGCATGACGTGCTGACGCTCACCGGCGGCGCGATCGGTTACGGCATGCCGGTGGCCACCGGCGCAGCGGTGGCGGGACGGGGCCGTCCCGTCCTGAATCTGCAATCGGACGGCAGCGCGTTGTACACGATCTCCGCGCTGTGGACGCAGGCGCGGGAGAACCTGAACGTCACGACGGTGCTGCTCAACAACCGCGCGTACGCGATCCTGCGGCTGGAGCTGCAGCGCGTCGGCGCGGCGTCGGGCGGCCCGAAGGCGAACGACCTGCTCGACCTGTCGCGCCCGGACATGGACTTCGTGAAGATCGCGGAGGGCCTGGGCGTGCCGGCGACGCGGGCGACGACCGCCGAAGAGCTCGCCGAGCAGCTGCAGCGCGCCTTCGCGGAACCGGGTCCGCACCTCATCGACGCGGTGGTGCCGCCACTCCTCTGATCCGGCTATCCTCGCCGTCACACCTGAGCCCGGGAGCGGCGGATGAGCGAAGACGAACACGCGAAGCGGGGCATCGACCTCGAAAGACCGAACGCGGCACGCGTGTACGACTACATGATCGGCGGCCAGCTGAACTACGCCGTCGACCGGATGTTCGCCGACCGGGTCCTGGGCGTGCTGCCGAACGCGCGGCACATGGCGCTGGTCAACCGGGCGTGGCTGCGCCGCGCCGCGCGGTTCGCGGCGGAGCAGGGCGTCCGGCAGTTCCTCGACATCGGTTCGGGGATGCCGACGGTCGGGCACGTGCACGAGGTCGTCCAGGCGATCGACCCCGCGTCCCAGGTCGTGTACGTCGACAACGAGCCGATCGCGGTCGCGCACAGCGAGATCGTGCTGGAGGGCAACGACAACGCGGCGATGGTCCAGGCGAACGCCGAGTACCCGGACGAGGTGCTGGAGCACCCGACCACCGAGGCGATGCTCGACTTCAGCGAGCCGGTCATGGTGATCATGGCGGCGTTCATTCACTTCATCCCGGACGAGCGCGACCCGGCCGGCCTGATCGCCGCCTACCGCGACGTCCTCGCGCCGGGCAGTTACCTCGCGCTGTCGTCGGGCACGTGGGAGGGGCAGGGCGAGGAGTCGCAGCGCTCGGTCGCGCTGTACGAGAAGAGCGGCACGCCCCTGACGCTGCGCTCGCCCGACGAGCTGCAGGCGCTGGTGAAGGGCTTCGAGATCCTCCCGCCGGGAGTGGTGTTCACGCCCGAGTGGCGTCCGGACGGACCGCTCGAGGACCCGCCGGAGCAGTCCGGCGGACTGGCGCTCGTGGCGCGGCGATGACCGACGAGCACGCGAAGCGCGGGATCGACTTCGACAAGCCGAACGCGGCACGCGTGTACGACTACCTGATCGGCGGCAAGCTGAACTACGCCATCGACCGGATGTTCGCCGAAAAGATCCTGGCGGTGCGGCCGGAGTCGCGTGAGCTCGCCCTGATGAACCGGCGCTGGCTGCGCCGTGCGGTGCGCTTCGGCGCCGAGCAGGGGATCCGGCAATTCCTGGACATCGGCTCGGGCATGCCGACCGTCGGGCACGTCCACGAAGTCGTCCAGGCGATCGACCCGGCGTCGCGGGTGGTCTACGTCGACAACGAGCCGGTCGCCGTCGCGCACAGCGAGATCGTGCTCAAGGGCAACGACAACGCGGAGATGGTGCAGGCGGACGCCGAGGTCCCGGAAGACGTCCTGGAGCACCCGACAACCGAGCGCCTGCTGGACTTCGGCGAGCCGGTGATGGTGATCATGGCGGCGTTCATCCACTTCGTCCCGGACGCGCGAAACCCGGCCGGGCTGATCGCCGCCTACCTCGACGCGCTCGTCCCGGGCAGTTACCTGGCGCTGTCGTCGGGCACGTTCGAAGGCCAAGGCGAAGAGGTCCGGCGCGCGGCGGAGATGTATCAGAAGAGCGGCACGGACGTGGTGGCCCGCTCGAAGGACGAGCTGCGGGCGTTGATGGACGGCTTCGAGATCGTGCCGCCGGGGATCGTGTTCACGCCCGAGTGGCGGCCGGACGACCCCGCCGACGTGGGCGAGCACCCGGAGCTGGCGAGCCAGCTCGCCCTGGTGGCCCGCAAGAACTAGGGATGCGCCGGGTCTACGTCGTCACCCATCCCGAAGCGACCCACCACGTCGAGAACCGGGTCGGCGGCTGGTTCGACTCGGCGCTCACGTCCCGTGGCCGCCTGCACGCGGGAGCGGTCGCCGCCCGGCTGCGCGAGGTGATCCCCCGTGCGACGCGGATCGGGCTGTACAGCTCCGATCTCCGGCGCACGGTCGAGACGGCGGCGCCGATCGCCAGCCTCTTCGGGGTCGAGCCCACGCTCGTGCGCGACCTGCGGGAGAAGTCGTACGGCGTGGCGGGCGGGCGGCCGCAGTCCTGGCTCGACGAGCGCTTCGTACCACCCCCGGCGACGGGTGAGCGCCTCGACCACGACGAAGGCATCGAGGACGCCGAGACCAAGCTCGAGTGGGTGACCCGCGTGTACCGCGCGGTCGACCGCATCCGGTCCGCCGGCGAGGAGCACCAGGTGGTCGTCACCCACGGCGGCTCGCTGAGCTGGGTCGTCGCGGCCTGGCTCGGGCTGCCGGTCACCGCGTGCGCGTATGCCGCGTTCCGGGCGAGCGCCGGCGGCATCACCGTGCTCCACGAGGACGACCGTTTCCGCAACCGCACGCTGCACACGCTGAACGACACCAGCCACCTCATCGGGTGACCCGCTATTCTCGCCGTCACACCGGATCTTGGAGCGGGCATGAGTGAAGACGAGTACGCGCGGCGCGGCATCGACCTCGACAAGCCGAACCCCGCGCGCGTGTACGACTACATCCTCGGCGGCCGGCTCAACTACGCCGTCGACCGGATGTTCGCCGACCAGGTGCTGGCCGCCCAGCCGAACGCCCGCGAACGCGCCCAGCTGAACCGGCAGTGGCTGCGCCGGGCCATCCGGTTCGGGATGGACCACGGCATCCGGCAGTTCCTCGACATCGGCTCCGGCATGCCGACCGTCGGGCACGTTCACGAGGTCGCGCACGCGATCGACCCGACCGCGCGCGTCGTCTACGTCGACAACGAGCCCGTCGCCGTGGCGCACAGCGAGATCGTGCTGGAAGACAACGAGAACGCGGTGATGGTGCACGCCGACGCCGAGTTCCCGGACGACGTCCTCGAGCACGAGACCACCGAGATGATGCTCGACCTCGACCAGCCGGTGATGGTCGTGATGGCGCTGTTCGTGCACTTCATCCCGGACGAGCGCGACCCGGCCCGGCTCATCTCCGCCTACCGCGACGCGCTCGCGCCCGGCAGCTACCTGGCGATGTCGTCGGCGACCCCGGAGCAGCAGAGCGACGGCACCGCCCGCGCCGTCGCGATGTACCAGAAGAGCGCGAACCCGGTGACGCCCCGCACGGCCGACGAGCTGCGCGCGCTCGTGGACGGGTTCGAGATCCTCGACCCGGGCATCGTCTTCATCCCGGAGTGGCGGCCCGACGAGGCACTGCCGGCGAACCCGGCCGAGTGCGGCGGCCTGGCCCTGGTGGCGCGCAAGAACTAAGCGACGCCGACCAGCTGCGGCGCCACCCGCGTCTTCGGCACCAGCGCCGCCAGCACCACACCCGCCAGCGCGGCGCACGCCGCCACGGCGAACGTCGCCCGGAAGCCGAACAGCGACGGCACCGACAGGCCGCCCACGGTGATCGTCAGCTGGGCCAGCATCGCCGCCATCACCGCGCTCGAAATCGCCGTGCCGACCGAACGCATCAGGGAGTTCAGGCCGTTCGCGGACGCCGTTTCGGTGACCGGCACCGACCCCATGATCGACGCCGGCATCGCCGCGTACGCGATCCCGACACCAGCGCCGATGATCACCGACGCCGTGATCAGCTCGGCCGCGTTGTCCATCAGCACGATCGCGAACAGGTACCCGACGGCGATCACCAGCGCGCCGCTCATCAGCGTCGGGCGCGGGCCGAACCGGGAGATGAGCCGTGCCGAAACCGGCGAGAGCAGCATCATCACGAGACCGTTCGGCGCGAGGGACAGCCCGGACTCCACCATCGTCTGGCCCAGCCCGTAGCCGGTCGACGCCGACGCCTGCAGCAGCTGCGGGAACGACAGCGCCATGGCGTACATCGAGAACCCGACCATGATCGACGCCAGGTTCGTGAACAGCACCGGGCGGCGGGCGGACACGCGCAGGTCGACCAGCGGGTCGCGCCGCCGCAGCTGGTAGGTACCCCAGCCGACCAGGATGACGACGGCCGCCGCGGCGAACCCCAGCGTCGGCGCGCTGGTCCAGCCCCACGTGGCCCCCTTGACCACCGGCAGCAGCAGGCAGACCAGCCCGGCGGCCAGCCCGAACGCGCCGAAGTAGTCGAACGGCGCGGGGGTGCGCACCGGCGACTCCGGGACGAACTTGACGATCAGCAGCGCGAAGAACAGCCCGAGACCGGCGGCCATCCAGAAGAGCACGTGCCAATCGGCGTTCTCGGCGACGATGGCCGCGACCGGCAGCCCGATCGCGCCGCCCACCCCGAGCGTCGCGCTCATCAGGGAGATCGCGCCGCCGACACGTTCCGGCGGAAGCTCGTCGCGCATGATGCTGATGCCGAGCGGGATGACGCCCATCGCGCAGCCCTGCAGCCCGCGGCCGATGATGTGGAACGCGAGCTCGCTCGTCGTGGCCGAGACGACCGAACCGGCGATGAGCAGCGCGAGGCTGACGAGAATCATCCGCCGCTTGCCGTAGAGGTCGCCGAGCCGCCCGCTGACCGGGGTGATGACGGACGCCGCGAGCAGCGTCACGGTGACGACCCAGGACGCGTCGGCCGCCGAGGCGTTCAGCAGCCGCGGGAACACCGGGATGAGCGGCACGACCAGGGTCTGCATGAACGACGCGACCAGCCCGCACGAGGCGAGCACCACGACGATCGCGCGAGCGGACCGGCCGGGTCGGGACACCAGCAAACCCCCAGTGTGTAATTAGTACACGTCATGCAACTTCATGCACTGTACCTACGCTCTGGGGGTTTACCGCTCGATTGGTGCTCTCGTCACAACCAGCTGCGGACGCCGCCGTGGCCGGAGCACGTGCCGGAGCGGTGCTGGCTGTAGCTGTAGGAGCCGTCCTTGCAGATGGCGGTCGCTCCCGACGGGTTGTCGCTGGGTCGGTGGACGCAGTTGCCGGAAGAGTTCACGTAGTAGTCGGCGCCGCACCCGGCCGGCTTCGGCGCGGCCTGCGCGGTGGTCTTCGGTGCCGCCTTGGGCTTGGCGGCGGCCGTCTTCGGCGCGACGGCCTGCGCCTGGGTCGGCGCCGTCGTGGCCACCGGCGCTTCGGAAGTGGGTGTCGGCGTCTCGGTCGTGACCGGAACGGAATAGGCCGGCGCCGAATACGTCGACGACGGCGTGTCCAGCACGCCGACGTTGCCCGTGTCCTTGACCTGCGGAGCACCGACGCCACAGCCCGCGACCAGCAGGCCCGCGGCCAGGATCAACCCCAGTTTCTTACCCACGACGACTCCTTAGCAACACGAACCAATGCCGCCTAGTCGCTGGCCTCGGAGCGTTTGTTACGCCGCTTAGACTCGGGCGTATGCGGCGTTACCTACCCGAGCTCGCGGTCACCGTCGCGGTGCTCGTCGGTTCGTTGTTCGCCGTCCTGAACGACGGCGCCAAGCCCCCGAACCACGCCGCGATCGGGTGGGTGCTCACCGTTCTCTGCTGCGCCGCGGTCTTCTTCCGCCGGAAGTACCCGCTGAGTGTCGCCGGGTTAACGCTCGTTTGCTGCGCCCTCTACTACCCGCTCACCGATCCCGACGGCCTCGTCCTGCTGGCCTTCGCCTACACCCTCTACAACGCCGCCGCGGCCGGGCGGATCCGCGGGGCCGCGCTGCTCGTCGTCGCCGCGATGGCGGGCGTCGCCGCGGGGGAGGTCAGCTCGCGGACCGGCCGGCACGTCGACAACTTCGCGTTCTTCCTGATGACCGGCTGGTTCGTCGCGCTCGTGGCCGGGGGCGCCGTCGCGCACTACCGCGCCGAGGCCGAACGCACCAAGGAAGCCGAGGCCCGGGCGCGCGCCACCGATGAACGCCTGCGCATCGCGCGCGAGCTGCACGACGTCCTCGGCCACCACCTCGCGCTGATCAACGTCCAGGCCGGCGCAGCGCTGCACCGCCGTTACCCCGGCCAGGCCGAAGAAGCCCTCGGCACCATCAAAGACGCCAGCAAGACCGCACTCCAGGAGTTGCGCGCGACGCTCGGCATGCTCCGCCAGACCGAGCCGACCCTGTCGCGGGTGGCGGAATTGGCCGAATCCGTCGGCGCGTCCGGGCTGACCGTGCGCACCGAGATCGACGGCGTCGCGCGGGACCTGCCGCCGGACGTCGAGCACGCCGCGTTCCGCGTGGTGCAGGAGGCGCTGACGAACGTCGCGAAGCACGCCGGCGCGAAGACCGTCGTCGTCCGGCTCGGCTACGGCACCGACGCGCTGTCCGTGCAGGTCGACGACGACGGCCGCGGCGGCGACGGCCCGCCGGGCACCGGGATCCGCGGCATGGCCGAACGCGCGCGGGCGCTCGGCGGCGAACTGACCGCGGCGCCGCGCGAAGGCGGCGGCTTCCGGGTACGCGCCCGGCTGCCGGTGCGATGATGGGCCGATGATCCGGGTCCTGCTCGTCGACGACCAGCGGCTGGTCCGCGCCGGCTTCCGGTCCATTTTGGACGGCGAGGACGACATCGACGTCGTCGCGGAAGCCGCCGACGGCCGCGAAGCCCTGCAGGCCGCGCACGACCACCACCCGGACGTCGTGCTGATGGACATCCGGATGCCGGTGCTCGACGGTCTCGCCGCGACCCGGCACCTGCTCGAAGACCCTTCGTCGGCGGGAACGAAGGTCGTCATCCTCACGACGTTCGACCTCGACGAGGACGTCTACGGCGCCCTGCGCGCGGGCGCGAGCGGGTTCCTGGTCAAGGACACCGAGCCCGAAGAGCTGATCCACGCCGTGCGCGTGGTCGCCCGCGGCGACGCGCTGCTGGCGCCGTCGATCACCCGGCGGCTGATCTCGGAGTTCGCCGCGCGCGTCACGCGGCCGTCGCCGGCTCCGGCGCTGGACCGGCTCACCGACCGCGAGCGCGAAGTGCTTTCCCTGGTCGCGGCCGGGCTGTCGAACGACGAGATCGCGCGCGAGCTCACGCTCAGCCCGGCGACGGCGAAGACGCACGTCAGCCGCATCATGACGAAGACCGGCATGCGCGACCGCGCGCAGCTCGTCGTCCTCGCCTACGAGTCCGGCGCGGTGACACCGCGGTGGCTCACCCCCTAGCCGTACTCCCCCGGGTGTACGGGAAACGCCTTAAGGGACACCGCCGGGAGCACGGCAAGTGTCCTCCGCTGCGCGACGCGGAGTAGTGCCCTCGCGGCGAATCCTTGTCCCCCATGGACACCATCACTCGCCCCACCGGGGGAAGGCTGGCCCGCGTGGCCGGCTGGGCGCAGCGCCACCGGTGGCTCGCCGTCGCACTCTGGGCGCTGGTCCTCATCGGCGTCACGTTCACCTCCCGCCTCACCGGCAGCGCGTTCCACGACGACAACTCGCTGCCCGGCACCGAATCGCAGCAGGTCGTCGACCTCCTGAAGAACACCGCGCAGTCCGGCGCGAGCGCGCAGATCGTGTTCAAGGAGGACAACGGGCTCACCACGCAGCGCGCCGCGGTCGAAAACACTCTGGGAAATGTCCGATTGCAGCCGCACGTGCGGTCGGTGACCGGGCCGTTCGAGACGCTCTCGGCGGACGGCCGGATCGGCTACGCGACCGTCACTTTCGACGTCGCCTCGACCGATCTCCCGTACGACGACATCGTGAAGTTCGCCGACGCGGCGAAGCAGGCCGGCCCGGTCGAAGTGGCTTTGGCCGGCGACCCGATCGAGCGAATCTCGGAGGGCGGCGGCCCCGCGGAAGGCGTCGGGCTGCTCGCCGCACTGGTCATCCTCGTCTTCCTGTTCCGCTCGCTGCTCGCGGCCGGGCTGCCGGTGCTCACCGCGGTGTTCGCGGTCGGCAGCACGCTCGGCGTGATCACCGTCGTCTCGCACTACGTCGACATCGCGAGCTACACCGCACCGCTGATGATGCTGGTCGGGTTCGGCGTCGGCGTCGACTACGCGCTGCTGATCTTCTCCCGCTACCGCGCCGAGATCCTCGCCGGCCACGACCGCGACGCTGCCGCCCGGCGGGCGCTCGACACCGCCGGCCGCTCGGTGCTGTTCGCCGGGACGACGGTGATCATCGCCCTGCTCGGCCTGCTCGCGCTCGGGCTGGGCGGACTGCGCGGGGTGGCGCTGGCCGTCGCGCTCACCGTCCTGATGACCATGCTCGCGTCGGTGACACTGCTGCCGGCGCTGCTGTCGTTGTTCGGCAAGCGGCTCGAACGTGGCATCCGCAAGCACGCCGTCCGCCGCGAACACGGCCGCTGGTGGCGACGGCTCGCCGACGGCGTCCAGCGACGTCCGCTGGCGCCGCTCGCGATCGGCCTGGTTCTCCTCATCGGACTTTCCATCCCGGCCACGGGCATGCGGCTCCGGTTCGCCGACGCGGGCACCGACCCGGCCGGCTCGACGACGCGGCAGGCGTACGACCTGCTGGCCGAGGGCTTCGGACCGGGCTTCACCGGGCCACTCGCGATCGTCACCGAAGACGGCGACCCCGTCGCGTTGCAGCAGCGGCTCGCCGCGACGCCGGGCATCGCGCGAGTGTTGCCGCCGATGGGCCCGACCGTCCTGGTCTTCCCGACGACGTCCCCGCAGGACGCGGCGACGGCCGAACTCGTGACGCGCCTGCGGACCGATGTCCTGCCGGCGCTCCCCGGCCACTACCTGGTCGGCGGTTCGGTCGCGGCCGCGACGGACTTCGCCGGCGCCGTCGCCGACCGGTTGCCGCTGTTCGTGCTGGTCGTCGTCGGGCTGTCCGCGCTGCTGCTGATGGTCGTCTTCCGGTCGATCCTCATCCCGCTCAAGGCGGCGCTGCTGAACCTGCTGAGCATCGGCGCTTCGCTCGGCGTCATGACGCTGGTGTTCGGCGACGGCTGGTTCGGCGCGCAGCCCGGCCCGATCGAGGCGTTCGTGCCGGTGATGATCTTCGCGATCGTGTTCGGGCTGTCGATGGACTACGAGGTGTTCCTGGTCTCGCGGATGCACGAGGAGTGGCGGCGCACCGGCGACGCGCGGCTCGCGGTGCGCGAAGGCCTCGCGTCGACCGGCGGCGTGATCACCGCGGCCGGCGCGATCATGGTGCTGGTGTTCGGCGCGTTCCTGCTCGACCCGTCGCGGATGCTCGCGCAGTTCGGCCTCGGCCTGGCGGTCGCGGTGCTGCTGGACGCGCTGGTGATCCGCTGCCTGCTCGTCCCGGCGATCATGCGGCTGCTCTGGGAACGCGCGTGGTGGCTGCCGAAGTGGCTGGACCGCCGCCTGCCGCACCTCGCGCTGGAGCCGTGACTCAGAGCCGCTCCGCCACCGCGGCCGCCAGGCTGCGCGCGGGGGCGCACAGGTCCTCGGGCCGCGCGTCGCTCTTGTCGACGTCGACCACCGCCAGCTCGTCGGTCCGCTGCCCCCGGGTGTCGACGTAGCTCTGGTAGACGATGGTCACGGTGCAGCTGGTGTCGCCGCGCTCCTGCGGCTGCACCCGGGCGGCGTACTTTCCCAGCCGCAGCGGCGTCCCCGGTTGTCGGATCTCGGTGGCGGTCCGGTCGAAGAGGACCTTCACCAGCCCGGGACGGTCGGTGTAGCTCCAGTCGCAGGCCCAGTTCGCGAACTCGGGGATCCGCTCCACCGGCCCGGTCCCCAGTGCCTCGGTCGTCGCCGCGGTGTCCAGCAACGCGCAGGCGTCCTTGCCCGCCAAGGAACCCGCGGGAAGCTGGCGCCGCGGCACCTGGCCTTCGCCCATGGCCTTCCGGGCGCGAAAGGCTGCAGTTTCAGCCATCCCGCAGAAGTCGTGCGTTCCCGCGGGGTCGCCGTCGGCACCGACGACCAACTGGGTGCCTGCGTCGGGCAGGAGCAGGACCCTGGTGCAGTGGCCCGGTTCGGCGGGTGGCCGCTGGAGGCCGAACCCGCCATCCCACTGGACCGGCAGGGGATCCCGGGCACCGGCGGCGAACTCGACACTGACGTCGATGTAGTCCGCGCGGTCCCCGGACGGGTACACCAGGGCGTCACAGCGGTTGAAGTTGCCGTAGTCGTCCGACTGCTCGACCACGCCGTAGCCGCCGAGTGCGTCGGGGAAGGTCACCGCACAGGGGTCCGCGGTGCGGGGCGCGCCCACGATCGACTCGCCGGGCGCGGCCGGCGGACTCGTGGGCCAAAACACCACGTAGGCGACGACGAGGAGCACGACCGCCGCGCTCCCGGCCAGCAACGGAATTCGCGGATTCACGGCGGTCCGTGCCGGCTTCGGCGGGTACGGGTGGTCCGGCCGCGCGACCCAGGCGAGCTCCCGGGTTTCCTTCACCTTGACCTTGATCCGCCGGTAGGTGTCGGCGTCGGCGGCCGCACTGGCCCGCACCACTTCGGCGTGGAACCAGGCGGAGGTGCCGACGACCAGTACACCCTCGGACCTGGCAAGCGCTTTCTTCAACGCTCGCGCGTCGAGCAAGCGGGCCGCCGTGATGATCGCCGGCGACGTCACGCCGTGTTCGCTGGAGGCGACTTCACCAGCGCTCAGCGCCATCCGGACCCGCATCCACGCCTGTTCCCGGTTCGCCGCGTTGTGGTCGAGGATCGCCGCCGCGAGGACGCGCGGGAAACGCTCGACCAGGAACGACTTGCCGGCGTCGGCGGGAACGAGGACGAACCAGCCGTCACCGTTGTCCTGGCGACGCAAGCCGTCCCACCGCACGCCGGCATCGCGGAACGCGGTGTCCAGCGCCTGGCTCAAGCCCTTCTTCAGCGCGAGACGGTCGTCATTCGTCCGTTCCTTCGCACCGTATCCTTCGACGTCGATCAGGAAGATCGTCTGATGAACGGATGCTGTCACCTCTCCAGGACTCCCTTGTGCCGTGGCAGGAAAGTCGAGACAGTACCTGCCGCGGCGCGGAAGCTGGATGCATTCAGCCCGATCGGGTGACGGTCAGCTCCCCCAGCCGGTCGGCGTCTCGGACAGCCGGAAGTCCAGGCTTCCGCCGCGCAGGAAAGAGGCGTCGACCTTCCAGTCGCGCTGCGGCTTGGTCCCGCGGCGGACGTCCTGGACGTACTTCCCGCTGCCCGACGTCGTGATCCGGATCGGCGCGCCGCCCGCCGGCCGGACTACCGCGGCCGGGAACAGCGGGCTCGAAAGCAGTAGTTCACCCGAACCCGGCGTCCGCGGGTAGATGCCGAGTGCCGCGAAGACGTACCAGGCGGACATCGTGCCGAGGTCGTCGTTGCCCGGTAGCCCGGACGGCCCGGTCGTGTAGACGGAGTTCACCAGCTGCCGCACGGTTTCCTGCGTCTTCCACGGCTGCCCGAGCTCGTTGTACAGCCACGGGGCGTGGATGTCGGGCTCGTTCGTCGGGTCGTACTTGAGCGGGCCACCGCCCTTCAGCTGCCAGTTCCCGTTGCTGTCGTGGAAGAAGCCGTCGAGCCGGGTGACGGCGTTCGCCTTGCCGCCCATGGCGTCCGCAAGCCCGGAGACGTCTTGGGGGACCATCCAGGTGTAGGCGGCCGCGCTGCCCTGGGCGAAGCCGCGGTCGCTCGCCGGGTCGAACGGCGTCACCCAGCTGCCGTCGACGTTGCGGGCCTGCGTGTAGCCGGTCTCCGGGTTGAATACGTTTAGCCAGTAAGCCCCCCGTGCGCGCAGCTCCGCAGCTTCGCGAGTGCGGCCGAGCTGCTCTGCGAAGTGTCCGATTGCAGAGTCGGCGACGGCGTCTTCGAGCGTCTCGGCGGCGCCGCCCCAGCAGTGGCAGACGTCGTTCGGCGCGTAGTGCGACGTCAGGTACTGCGCGAGGTTGGGTCGCTGGCCGACGCACTGACCCGGGCAGCCGCCGTCTTGCAGACCTTCCGGACGCGGGACCGTCGCCTGCTTGTACAGCGAGTCGAACGCGCCGCGGTAGTCGAAGTTGCGGACGCCCATCGCGTAGAACGTCGCGATGGTGGCCGCGGACGGATCGCCGGTCATGACGTGCGTCGCGCCGTTGACGTGCACCCAGCGGTCCCAGACGCCGTCGTTCTGCTTCGCGTAGTTGTAGAGCGACTGCGCGAAGTTCCCGGCGACGCGTGGTTCGAGCAGGGCCAGCAGCTGGATCTGCGCACGGTACTGGTCCCAGCCGGAGAAGTTGGAGTACTGCGCGTCCTGTCCCCGTTCGACGCGATGCGGTTTCTGATCCATCCCCAGGTACTGGCCGTCGACGTCGCTGACGAGGTTGGGCTGCTGCAGGCTGTGGTAGAGCGCGGTGGTGAAGACGATCCGCTGGTTGGCGGTGCCGCCTTGGACGTCGACGCGGCTCAGCTCGGAGTTCCAGGCTTTCCTGGTCCGCTCCGCGACCTTGTCCACAGTGGACTGGTTGTTCTGCTCGGTCCGCAGGTTGCGTTCGGCGCCTTCGAGGGAGACGTAGGAGATCGCGATCCGCAGAGTGACCCTGCTGCCGGGCGCGAAGGTGACGTAACCGCCGGAGCCGCGTCCGGCGCGGTCCTTGCCGGTCGCGTAGCCCTCGCCGCCGGTCTGGTCGGTGCCGCCGGGCTGCAGGGTGGCGTCCTTCCACGTCCCGGTGCCGGTGACGGGCTGGTCGAACCGGGCGGTGAAGTACAGGCGGTAGTAGGACTTGCGGTTGTTGACGCCGCCGTTCGCGCGGCGGCCGCAGAAGGCGCCGGTGAGCACGGACCCGGTGATCGTGCGGTTCTTCGCGTCGATGTGGGTCTCGGCGTCTTCGCTGCCGTTGAGGGAGTTCGACGTCCGGAAGAGCAGGCTGGCGGGCTTGCCCTGCGGGTAGGTCAGCGCCCCGATCGCGGTTCGTTCGGTGGCGGCCACGTCGGTGGTGACGCCGTTCTGCAGGCCGAGACGGTAGCGTCCCGGCGACGCTGCTTCGTCGGCGTGGCTGAAGTTGCTCGCGTAGACGGCGTCCGTGGTATCGGCGGTCGGCGAGGAGGTGACGTCGCCGGCGAAGGGCAGGATCGGCACGTCCCCCGCGGCGCCGGGGTTGCAGCCAGCGCCGTTAACGTGCGTTAACGCGAAGCCGCGAACGCGAGTGGTGTCGTACTGGTAGCCGTTGGCGGCACCGGTGGAGGTCTGGTCGCCGCGGGTGCTGGTCGGGCTCCACGAGAGCATCCCGAAGGGCGCGGTGGCGCCGGGATAGGTGTTCCCGTCCCCGGCGGAGCCGATCAGCGGATCGACGAAGTCGGCGGGACTGAGGCCGGCGGCGGCCGACATCGTTGTCAACGTCGAGGCGAGCAGGACGGCGGCCAGAGCCACCGTGACGGGACGGCGCATGGGCGGAGATTAACCCGCGTTCGGTGGCCGTTGGGCGAACTGAAGCGGACAAGCTGCCGGACACTTCGGACCCAAGCGAACACTTCGGCGTTGTCCACTGCGGCTGGAGGCGCGGGCAGCGGTGGTGCAATCACCGCGCAGGCCAACCGCGTAACAAGTCCATCAAGGCGGCAACAACCAGGCCCGGCGGCGCGACATCAGGTGAAAATCGATCACGGAGGCCACCGGTGTCCGAAACCGAAATCGTCACGCCCGCCCGGCTCCTGACGCGGAAGCCGGTCCTCATCTTCGCCCTGGGCACAGTCCTGGCCATCGCCGTCGCGGTGCTCGTTGCGATCGCCACGGCCCGGCCGGCCACCTTCGAGATCAAGGGCAGCGTGAGCTACAACTGCTACCCGTGCGGGCTGTCGGGTCACGACGAAATCGACGACCCGCAACTAGCGATCCTGGACCTCTACAACCGGACTTCACCTTCACGTTCACCGGGATCGAGAAGGGCGAAGCCCGCTACGGCTTCCACGCCGGCGACAACACGCGCGCGACCGTCTGGAAGACCGAGGCCGAAGCCGCCAAGGAAGTCGACTTCGTCGTGAAATGACGAAGGCCGCCACCAGGAAATCCCGGTGACGACCTTCGTCGTTCAGCCCTTTATTCGTAGATCTCGCCCTTGGCGGCCTTCTCCACGAGCGAAGCCGGCGGCTCGAAGTGGTCGCCGTACCGAGCGGCCAGCTCACGCGACCGGTCCACGAAGCCCTGCAGGCCACCCGCGTACTGGTTGATGTACTGGATCACACCACCGGTCCACGCCGGGAAGCCGATGCCGAAGATCGAGCCGATGTTGGCGTCCGCGACCGACGTCAGCACGCCCTCGTCGAAGCACTTCACCGTCTCGAGCGCCTCGGCGAACAGCATCCGCTCCTTGAGGTCCTCGAACGGCACCTCCGCCGAGCCGGACTTGAACGCGTCACGCAGCCCTGGCCACAGCCCGGTCCGCTTCCCGTCCTCGCCGTACTCGTAAAAACCCGCGCCCGTCGAGCGGCCCTTGCGGTCGAACTCGTCGACCATCCGGTCGATCACGCCTTCCGACGCGTGCGCCTTCCACGTGCCGCCCGCGGCCTCGATCGCCTCGCGGGTCTCCTTGCGGATCTTGCGCGGCAGGGTCAGCGTCAGCTCGTCCATCAGCTGCAGCGGCGGCGCCGGGTAGCCGGCCTGCGAACCCGCCTGCTCGATCGACGCCGGCTCGACGCCCTCGCCCAGCGCGGCGACGGCCTCGTTGATGAACGTGCCGATCACGCGCGAGGTGAAGAAGCCGCGGCTGTCGTTGACGACGATCGGGGTCTTCTTGATCTGCAGCGTGTAGTCGAAGACCTTCGCCAGCGTCGCCGGCGACGTCTTCTCGCCGCAGATGATCTCGACCAGCGGCATCTTGTCGACCGGCGAGAAGAAGTGGATCCCGATGAAGTCTTCGGTCCGCTGCACACCCTCGGCGAGCGTGGTGATCGGCAGCGTCGAGGTGTTGGAGCCCAGCACAGCGTCGGCGTTCACGACGCCTTCGATCTCGCCGAACACCTTGTGCTTGAGCTCGACGCTCTCGAACACGGCCTCGATCACGAAGTCGACACCCGCGAAATCGGCCGGGTCCGCGGTCGGCTTGATCTTCGCCAGCAGCGCGTCCGACTTCTCCTGCGTGGTCTTGCCGCGCGAAAGAGCCTTCTGCTCGATCTTGGCCGCGTAGCCCTTGCCCTTCTCGGCCGCCTCCTGCGAGACGTCCTTGAGGACGACGTCGATGCCGGCCTTGGCCGACACGTACGCGATCGCGGCGCCCATCATCCCGGCGCCGAGCACGCCGACCTTCTTGGCCGTGTACTTCTCGAAGCCGTCCGGCCGCGAACCACCCGAGTTGATGGTCTGCAGGTCGAAGAAGAACGCCTTCGTCATGTTCTTCGAGACCTGGCCGGTGGCGAGGCTGATGAAGTAGCGCGTCTCGATCAGGATCGCGGTGTCGAAGTCGACCTGCGCACCCTCGATCGCGGCGGCCAGGATCGCCCGCGGCGCCGGCATGTTCGCGCCCTTGATCTGCTTGCGCAGGTTCGCCGGGAACGCCGGCAGGTTCGCCGCGAAGCTCGGGTTCGAGGGCGTGCCGCCGGGGATCTTGTAACCCTTGACGTCCCAGGGCTGGACGCCACCCTCGGGGTTCGCCTTGATCCACGCCTTCGCGGCGGGAACGAGCTCCTCGACGGTGTCGACGACCTCGTGCACCAGACCCAGCTCGAGCGCCTTGCGCGGGCGGTGGCGCTGGCCCTGCAGGAGGACGTTCAGCAGCGCGCTCTGGATGCCCAGCAATCGGACAGTGCGCACGACGCCACCGCCGCCGGGCAGCAGGCCCAGCGTCACTTCGGGCAGGCCGATCTGGCTGCCCTTGGCGTCCGCGGCGATGCGGTGGTGCGTCGCCAGCGCGATCTCGAGGCCACCGCCGAGCGCGGCGCCGTTGATCGCCGCGACGACCGGCTTGCCGAGCTGCTCGATGCGGCGCATCTGCCCCTTCATCAGGGTGCTGCCCTCGGTCAGCTCGACCGCGTTCTCCGGCTTGGCCTGGATGAGGTCGTTCAGGTCGCCGCCGGCGAAGAACGTCTTCTTGGCGGACGTGATGACGACGCCGGTGATGGAGTCCTTCTCGGCCTCCAGGCGGTCGACGGTGACGCCGAGCGACTCGCGGAAGTCGGCGTTCATCGTGTTCGCCGACTGCTTCGGGTCGTCGAGGGTCAGCGTGACGATCCCGTCGGCGTCCTGCTCCCAGCGGATGGTCTTGCTCTCGGCCATTGTGGTCCTCACACCCGCTCGATGATGGTCGCGACGCCCATGCCGCCGCCGATGCACAGGGTCACCAGGGCGCGACGCGCCTGGCGGCGTTCGAGCTCGTCGACCACGGTGCCGACCAGCATCGCGCCGGTGGCGCCGAGCGGGTGACCCATGGCGATCGCGCCACCGTTGACGTTGACCTTGTCCTCGTCGAGGTGCAGGTCCTTGATCCACTTGAGCACGACGGACGCGAACGCCTCGTTGAGCTCCCACAGGTCGATGTCCTCGGGCTTGAGGCCCGCGGTCTTCAGGACCTTCTCGGTGGCCGGGGTCGGGCCGGTGAGCATGATCGTCGGCTCGGAGCCGATCGACGCGGTCGCCACGATCCGGGCGCGCGGCGTCAGCCCGAAGGTCTTGCCGATCTGCTCGGAGCCGACGAGCACCAGCGCGGCGCCGTCAACGATGCCGGAGGAGTTGCCGCCGGTGTGGACGTGGTTGATCTTCTCGACCGAGTGGTACTTCTGCAGCGCGACGGCGTCGAAGCCGCCCAGCTCGCCGATGCCGGCGAAGGCGGGCTTGAGCTTGCCGAGGCTCTCGACCGTGGAGCCGGGACGACGGTGCTCGTCGTGGTCCAGGACCGTGACGCCGTTGATGTCCTTGACCGGGACGACGGACTTGGCGAAGTAGCCGCCGGACCAGGCCGCCTCGGCGCGGTCCTGCGAGCGGACGGCCCAGCGGTCGACGTCCTCGCGGGAGAAGCCCTCGATGGTCGCGATCAGGTCGGCGCCGGTGCCCTGCGGGACGATGTAGTTGTCGTACGCGGTGGCCGGGTCCATGAAGAGCGCGCCGCCGTCGGAGCCCATCGGCACGCGCGACATCGACTCGACGCCGCCGGCGATGATCAGGTTGTCCCAGCCGGAACGGACCTTCTGCGCGGCGGTGTTGGTGGCCTCCAGGCCAGAGGCGCAGAAGCGGTTGAGCTGCACACCCGCGACGGTCTCGGGCAGGCCCGCGTTCAGCGCGGCGGTGCGCGCGATGACCGCACCCTGCTCGCCGACCGGGGAGACGACGCCGAGGACGACGTCGTCGATCACCGCGGGGTCGAGGTTCGGGTGGCGGACCTTGAGCTCTTCGATCAGGCCGACCACCAGGTCGACCGGCTTGGTGCCATGCAGGGCACCGCCCTTGTTCTTGCCGCGAGGCGTGCGGATCGCCTCGTAGATGTAGGCCTCGCTACTCACAGAACAACTCCTCGCGAGCGGGTGGGACGTCTTCATACCGCGGCCGATGATACCGGCCGGTAGTGCTAATGGCCATTAACATATCGCCGGATAACCCCAAGGTGTCAATGGGTTGCGGGTGTGCCGTTAGCCGCTATCGTCGACTCACCATGACCGACGCAGTCCGTAGTGCGCGCCCCCGCGACCGCAAGGCCCAGCTGGCCGCGGTGGCGGCGGAGCTGTTCCGCGCCCGCGGCTTCCCCGGAGTCGGCATCAAGGACATAGCGGACGCGGCGGGCGTCACGGGGCCGGCGTTGTACCGGCACTTCGCGGACAAGCAGGCGATCCTGGCGTACGTGGTCCTGAGCGGCTTCGAGGACCTGGAGGCGGCGACAGCTTCGGCACTATCAGACTCGGTTTCCCCTCCTGACCAGCTGGAATCCCTGCTCGGCCGGCTCGCGACGCAGGCCGTCGAACGCCGCGAGATCGCCGCACTGTGGCGCTGGGAAGGACGCCACCTCCCGAAGGAGGACCAGCGGGAGATCGCCCGCCGGTCGACGTTGGCGCTGACGGCGTGGTCGAAGGCGCTCCAGCTCCGGCGCCCGGATCTGCCCGGCGAGGACGCCGAGTTGCTCTGCTGGGCAGCGCTGTCGGTGTTCGGCAGTGTGTCGGTGCACCACACGTCGGTGGCGCGCCGCCGGTTCGCCGCGTTGCTGGTCGAACTGGCCCTCCGTGTGCTCAATGCCACACTGCCCTCGCCGTCTTCACCGCCGCCACCTTCGGCGCTCAGCCTGGGCACGCCGTCTCGCCGCGAGCAGGTCCTGGCGGAGGCAACGACGCTGTTCGCCCAGCGCGGCTTCCACGACGTGAGCATGGAGGACATCGGAGCAGCGGCGGGCATCGCGGGCCCGAGCGTCTACCGCCACTTCCCGAGCAAGGCGGCCCTGATGGTAGCGATCGGCCACCGAGCAGCGGACCGACTGGCCTTGGCGGCGGAGAGGGCCCTACAGACGTCGGACGAACATTCCGCGCTGCGCCGCCTGGCGGCGTCGTACGTGCACACGATTCTGCACACGCCGGAACTGCTGGTCTCGTTCTCAGCGGACCGCGTGACGATGCCCGACCACGACAAGGCGGATCTGCTGCGGGTGCAACGGGATTACGTCGCGCAGTGGGTGGCGCTGCTTTCGACGGTGCGGCCGGAGCTGCCCCCACGCGAAGCGAAGATCACGATCCATGCGGCCCTGACGATCGCGAACGACCTGGCCCGCACCCGACGCCTGGCGACTCGGCCGAACTTCGAAGCTGAACTGACAACGTTGCTGCGCACGGTCCTGGGCGTCGACTGACTCGGGATCAGCGTTCCTCCGGCCACCGCCCGACCAACTCGGTCAGCCGCGTGACTTCCGGGGAGTGGGGATCCATTGTCAGGACGACGTCGAGCAGGCACCGGAGGCCACCTGCGAATCGGAGGCAGGTTTTCGCCAGCGCAATCACGTGTAACCGATCCTGCGGGTAGTACGAGACCTGGGACGCGATCTCACGGCGGGGGAACATTTCCAGCAGCAGCCGACGGCTGTCGCTGTTGCGGACCCACGGGACGTCCATGAGCGCTTCGACGAGAGCGGTGAAGTCAGGCACCTGTTCACTGGGCGTAGGAGGGCGGATCCTTGAGACGCCCATCAGCCGCAACCACGCGACCGTGCTGGTTTCCTTGACCGACACCGGGATCCGCGCGTAGTCGTCTGGAGCCGCGGCCGGGTCCTGGGCCACCACATCGTTGTAGAACGTGTCGGATGCCAACAGCGCGAGGTCCGCTTCGGTGGCCTTCTGCGCGGCTTTCGCCGCCGGGGCGTCGAGGACGCGGAACGTGAAGCTGACGGCCTTGCTGACCGAACCGTGGCTGGCCTGCTGGACTTCTCCGGCACTCAGTGCCACGCGCAACTGGATCCGCGCCGCCTCGGAGTGCACCGCGTTGTAGCGGCGAAGTTCGGCGTGCAGGCGCTCGGGCAGCTGCGCGACCAGATCCGCCTTCGCGATCTCCGGCGGCAGCAGGATCATCGCGCCGTCGCCGGTGTTCTCCACGAAGCAGACGTCCCACGGGATGCCAGTCTCGGCGAAGCTTCCTTTGAGCACCGACCAGAGACCTTCGTGCACCTCGCGCAGGTGCGCCATGGTTCGGCTCGGGTTGTTGTAGCCGGCGATGTCGACGGCCATGATCGTCTTGTGGTGCGCGGCCGCATAGGAATGCACGACCCACCTCCCCACGTCCTGCACTCAGTGTCCCAGACGTATGCACGCTCGGCCATGTTCGCGCAGGGCGTTACGGCGAAACGGGACCTCCTTGTCCTTGTTTCGTCCATAATTCGGCGTGCCCACGAGACGACTGCACCTGGTTGGCGCGGATGAGGACCACCGCGTCTCCACCATCGAGCTCTTCTTCGACCTGGTCTTCGTCTACGCCATCACCCAGACCACCCAGCTGATGGCCGACCACCTGAGCCCCACCGGGGTCGGGCAGGGGCTGGCCATGCTCGCCGTCCTGTGGTGGTGCTGGTGCTCCTATGCCTGGCTCGGGACCACCATCCACGTCGACCACGGGATTGCGCGGCTGGCGATGTTCGGGGCCATGGCCGTCATGTTCCTCGTTTCGCTCACCATCCCCGAGGCCTTCGTCGACCATCCAGGCGGTTTGTTCGCGCCCGTGCTGTTCGTCGTCTGCTACGCGCTCGTGCGGCTGCTGCACCTCGTTGCTTATCTCGGCGCCGCGAAACATGATCCCGGGCTCAAGCACGTCCTGCTGCGGATGTTCGTCGGCCTGTTGCCGTCCGTGGTGCTGCTGTCGATCAGCACCACGCTGAGCGGGCCGTGGCAGCTGGGCCTGTGGGTCGTCGCGCTGCTGGCCGACTACCTCAACGTCTACCTCGCCGGGCCCGATGGGTGGCGGCTGAACTCGCCCGCGCACTTCGCCGAGCGGTTCGGGCTGATCGTGATCATCGCGCTCGGGGAGTCGATCGTCGCGATCGGCATCGGGATCGGGGCGCTGCCGATGTCGTGGCTGGTCGCCGGGGCCGCCGTGTGCGGGCTGGCGCTGGCCGCCGGGATGTGGTGGACCTACTTCGACGTCGTCGCGCGCGTCTCCGAGCACCGGCTTACCCGGGCCACCGGCACGGAACGCACGAAGCTCGCCACCGACTCCTACACCTTCCTGCACCTGCCGCTGATCGCCGGGATCGTGCTCGTCGCCCTCGGCCTGAAGAAGTCCTTCCTCTACATCGCCGACACCGAGCACCACACGCCGTCCGAAGCGCTGCACGGCGTGCCGCTCTGGACGCTCACCGGCGGGCTCGCGCTCTACCTGATCGCGCTCAGCGCCCTGCGCAAGCGCAATCTCGGCAGCTGGAACGTCCAGCGGCTGGTCGCCGGGATCCTGCTGGTCGCGGCGACGCCGTTGCTGGAGCACGTGCCCGCTGCCGTGCTTCTCCTGGTCGTGGCCGGGCTCGTGCTCGGACTCATCGGCTTCGAACGCCTCCGGTTCGCCGAGTGGCGGCGGCAGGTGCACACCGAACACTCATAACAGCTCCGGGCCGACGACCGAGAGCAGCTGCAGCTTCTCCGCGTCCTCCGTGCCGGGCGTGGCGGTGAACACCAGCAGCAGCTGCGCGAGGTCGTCGGTGAAGAGCAACTGGCAGTCGAGAGCGATCTCGCCGAGGCCCGGGTGCACGATCGTCTTGCGCCGCTCGAACGGCACCGAGACCTCGTGCGCCTCCCACAGCTTCGCGAACTCCGCGCTCTTCGCCATCAAGAGCCGCGCCAGCTCCGCGGCCCGGGGGTCGCTGCCCGAAGACGCGCGCAGGCTCGCCACCAGGAACCGGGCGTGCCGCGCGCGGTCCGCCGGCGGGTAGATCGCCTGCTCCGCCGGGTCGGTGAACCACCGGTACGCGGCGCTGCGCGCCGGCCCGGCGTGGCCGGTCTCGTCGCCGAGCAGCGCCTGGGCCGGCCGGTTCTGCACGAGCGTCTCGCCGAGGTTCGACATCACCTGCGCGGGTGTGTCGTGCAGCCGGTCCAGCACCCGCATCAGCGCCGGGCTGACGTGGTCCGCGCGCGACACACGCGACGGCGCCGTGTGCCCGGCCAGCCGGAACAGGTGGTCGCGCTCGTCCAGCGTCAGCCTCAGGCCGCGGGCGATCGCGGCCAGCATCTGCTCCGACGGCCGCGGTCCGCGCTGCTGCTCCAGCCGCGTGTAGTAGTCGGTGGACATCCCCGACAGCGTCGCGACCTCCTCGCGCCGCAGCCCGGACGTGCGGCGGCGCTGCCCGGGCGGCAGCCCGACGTCGTCCGGGCGCAGGGCTTCACGGCGGCGGCGCAGGAAGTCGGCGAGTTCGGGACGGTCCACGCCGTCGATTATCGGTGCTGGAGACCCGCACACCCAGGGATCGCCGATCCCCCGATCGGCGCGCTCTGCCGCGTGTCCCCGAGCGCGGTGACGCTGAGGCCATGACCACTTACCTCATCACCGGGGCCAGCGGCGGCCTCGGCGCCATCACCGCTCGCGAACTCGCCGCCCGGGGCCACCGGGTGGTCCTCGCCGTGCGTGACCCCGCCCGCGTCACGCCGCCGCCGGGCGACACCGAGGTCCGGCGCCT
The DNA here is from genome assembly GCF_040682155.1 of Amycolatopsis sp. NPDC051371. Taxonomy (NCBI): domain Bacteria; kingdom Bacillati; phylum Actinomycetota; class Actinomycetes; order Pseudonocardiales; family Pseudonocardiaceae; genus Amycolatopsis; species Amycolatopsis sp. NPDC051371. Next base: position 191,153 of record NZ_JBFBAG010000005.1, on the reverse strand, counting down.
CGACCTCGCCGACCTGGCCTCGGTGCGCGAGTTCGCCGCCGGCTGGACCGGCGACATCGACGTCCTGGTCAACAACGCCGGCGTCATGGCCGTGCCGTACGGGAAGACGTCCGACGGCTTCGAGACGCACATGGCTGTCAACCACTTCGGGCCGTTCCTGCTGACGAACCTGCTGCTGCCACAGCTGACAGGACGGGTCGTTACCGTCTCGTCCAACCTGGCTCGGCGGGGGAAGATCCAGCTCGGCGACCTGAACTGGGAGCGCCGCCGCTACTCGCCGCTAGGCGCCTACAACCAGTCGAAACTGGCGAACCTGCTGTTCACGCAGGAGTTGCAGCGGCAGCTGACCGAGTCCGGGAGCAGCGTCCGCGCGGTCGCCGCCCACCCCGGCGTCGCACGGACCGGGATCGACCGGAACTACGGCGGCGTGCAGGCCATGGTGTTGAAGGCGCTCTACCCGGTCATCGCGCAGAAGAAGGCGGAGTACGGCGCGCTACCCATCCTGTTCGCCGCTACGGAGGACGTCCCGGGCAATGCCTACGTCGGCCCGGGCGGCCGGTCGGGCGAGCGGCCGAAGCTTGAACGGCGACAGAACCACACCGACGCCCGCGAGCTGTGGGAGATTTCGGCCCGGCTCACTCGTAAGTGAGCCCACACTGGCGCCGCGCCGTCTCCCGCGTTAACCTACTCACGAGTAGGTAACGGATGGAGGGCCACAATGGCTGCGCCAAGGAAACGGGACGCGATGGGCTGGGGCCTGTCCGCGCTGACCCGGCTGGCCGGGAGCAAGGTCGTCGATCGGGCGGGGCTGCGCAAGCCCATCGAAGGCCTGGTCACGGCGGGAACGCGCACCGGCTTTCGCGCCGCCGGCGCGGCGACCCGGTCGTTCAAGTCGGTGCAGAAGCTGGGCAAGCCCGCCCGGCTCGCGCCGTCCGCCGACACCGGGTTGTTCGACCTCACGCCGAGCGAGGACCAGCAGCTCATCGTCGAGACCGTGACGGAGTTCGCCGCCGAGCAACTGCGCCCGGCCGCCGCGGATGCCGACGCCAAGCTCGAAGCGCCCGAAGGCCTGCTGACCCGGGCCGCCGAGTTGGGCATCAGCTTGGTCGGCATCCCCGAGGAGCTCGGCGGCGTCGGCACCGAACGCTCGGTCGTCACCAACGCGCTCGTCGCGCAAGCGCTTGCGCACGGCGACCTCGGACTGGCCGTCGCCGTGCTCGCGCCGTCCGCGGTGAGCACCGCGCTGGTCAGCTGGGGTGACGAGCAGCAGCAGGCGGACTACCTGCCCGCGTTCGTCGGCGAGAACGTGCCCGCCGCAGCGCTGGCGCTCCAGGAGCAGAAAGCGCTCTACGACCCGTTCAAGCCCGCGACGAAGGCGCGTCGCACGCCGAAGGGCTACCAGCTCGACGGCGTGAAGTCGCTGGTCCCGCGCGCGGCGCAGGCCGAGCTGTTCATCGTGTCGGCCGACCTCGAAGGCCGCGGGCCGGCGCTGTTCCTCGTCGAGTCGTCGACCGCCGGCGTGACCATCGAGTCCGAGCCGGCGATGGGCCTGCGTGGCGCCGCGACCGGCAAGCTGCATCTGGAGCGCGTAAACCTGCCCGCGGGCGCGTTGCTCGGCGGCGGCAAGCTCGACGTCTTCACCGACCTCGTCCGGCTGTCGCGGCTGGGCTGGGCGGCGCTGGCCGCCGGCACCGCGAAGGCCGTCCTCGACTACGTCGTGCCCTACGTCAACGAGCGGACGGCGTTCGGCGAGCCCATCAGCCACCGGCAGGCGGTGGCGTTCTCCGTCGCCGACATCGCGATCGAGCTGGAGGGCCTGCGGCTGGTGACGCTGCGTGCGGCGGCGCGGGCCGAGCAGGGCAAGTCCTACGCGCGAGAGGTCGCGCTGGCGCGGAAGCTCGCCGTGGACAAGGGCATGCAGATCGGCAGCGCGGGTGTGCAGCTGCTCGGCGGGCACGGCTTCGTCAAGGAGCACCCCGTCGAGCGCTGGTACCGGGACCTGCGGGCCATCGGCGTCATGGAAGGCGCTGTCCTTCTCTAGGCTTCGGAAAGGCGTTAACGATGATTAACTTGGAAGCTCCCAAGAAGGCCGGCGCGCTCATCAACCAGGCGTACCAGGCCGCGGCCGAGGTGTTCCGGCCGATTTCGCGCAAGTACGACCGCGCGGAGCACACGTACCCGAGCGAGCTGGACATGTTCGCGGCGCTGCTGGACGGTCTCAACTCCTCCGGCGAGGGCGGCGCGGGCGCGGCGGGCGTCCGCCGGTCCAAGGACGAGAAGGAAAAGGGCAACCGCAACGGCGCCAATCTGAACGTCGTCCTCGGCACGATCGAGATGTGCTGGGGTGACGTCGGCCTGCTGCTGTCGATGCCGCGCCAGGGCCTCGGCAACGCGGCGATCGGCTCGGTCGCGACGGACGAGCAGCTCGAGCGCTTCTCCGGCATGTGGGCGGCGATGGCGATCACCGAGCCGTCGTGCGGTTCGGACTCGGCGGCCATCACGGCGACCGCGCGCCTGGACGGCGACCACTACGTCCTCAACGGCGAGAAGATCTTCGTGACGTCGGGCGAGCGCGCGGACGCGGTGGTCGTGTGGGCGACGCTGGACAAGTCCAAGGGCCGCGCGGCGATCAAGTCGTTCGTGGTCGAGAAGGGCACGCCGGGCTTCGAGGTGGTGCGCGTCGAGCACAAGCTCGGCATCCGCGCTTCGGACACGGCCGTGCTGCGTTTCGAGAACTGCCGCGTTCCGCCGGAGAACCTGCTGGGCACGCCCGAAATCGACACGGCCAAGGGTTTCGCGGGCGTCATGCAGACGTTCGACAACACGCGGCCGTTGGTGGCGGCGATGGCGATCGGCGTCGCGCGGGCGGCACTGGAAGAGACGCGGCGGATCCTCGAAGAGGCGGGCGTCGAGATCGACTACGACCGTCCGGCGAATTCGCAGCACGCGGCGGCCGCGGAGTTCCTCAAGCTGGAGGCGGACTACGAGTCGGCGTACCTGCTGACTCTGGAATCGGCGTGGATGGCGGACAACCGCAAGCCGAACTCCCTGCAGGCCTCGATGGCGAAGGCCAAGGCGGGGCGCTCGGTGGTGGAGATCGCGCTGAAGTGCGTCGAGCTGACCGGGGCCTACGGCGAGGAGTCTTTGCTCGAAAAGTGGGCCCGGGACGCCAAAATCCTCGACATCTTCGAAGGGACGCAGCAGATTCAGCAGCTGATCGTCGCCCGCCGGATTCTCGGGAAGACGTCGGCTGAGCTGAAGTAGTTGTGACGTAACGGAAAGCCGCCCGGTCGCTTGCCCTTCTCGGGGCTCTGCGACCGGGCGGCTTTCGCTTCGGTGGGGAGAGGCTTTCATGATCAGGCCGCCTCCAGGCCGTCATCGAGGGCAGGCCGTCCGAACACCGCATCGACGGCCTCACGCGCCCGCTGGTGGCTCGACGGGACCAGGTGCGTGTACGTCCGGAGCGTGAAGCCCGGGTCCGCGTGCCCGAGGTAGTCGGCCAGCTCCGTAATCGACACCGCACGGGCCAGGAGCGTCGACGCGTAGAAGTGACGGAGCGCGTGCATCCCGTCCGCGCGACCTCGGTACTTGATCCCGGCCGCCCGGAACGCTCCATGCCAGACGACCTTCGTGAACAGGTCCCCGGAGTACAGTCGGCCACTTTCACCGGTCATCAGCAGCCGCGCTGTGACCGGCTCACCGTCAGCGCTCTGCCAGGGCAGCGTGACGGCCACGGACGGGAACCGATCCTCGTGGTCGTCGATCTCGGCCAGCATGGCGGCCGACAGCGGGATGGTTCGCTCCTTGCCCCGCTTGGGGAGCGCGAACATCATCACGCCCCTGACCGTCTTGATCTGTCGACGAATCCGCACGGTCATCGCCGTCCGGTCGACGTCGTCCGGCGAGAAGCCCAGAATTTCGCCCTGCCTCAGACCGAAGCCGGCACCGAGCGGAACCGCGATCTTGAACCGCTCCACCAGGCCCGACCGCACAGCCTGAACACGCTCCTCCGGCCATACGACGATCGGCGGGCTACTCGCGACCGGCCGCCGCACAGTCTTCGCGTGGCACGGATTCTCACGGATCCGGCGGTCGTCTACGGCCGAATCCATCACGCCAGAGACGGTGTTGAACAAGACCGCTTGATAGTTGTCCGAGAGCTTCCGCTCTTCCATCGAGCCGACCCAGTCACGAATGGTCGACGGCTTGATCTGCCCAACCTTCTTGGTCTCGAAGACCGGGTAGATCTGGCTTTCGAGCCGACTGAGGATGGTCGACCGCGTGCCCGGGTCCGGAGACTGGCTCTTCACCCAGCTCTCCGCCTGCTGGCGGAACGTCGTCATCGAGGCCCGCGGATCGATGTACTTGTCTTCGCGCTTGTCGGATTCGACGCCGATGAGGAAGTCCTCAGCGCGCTTCTTCTGCTTGTCCGCGAACGACTTCGAGCGTTCGTTGTTGTCCGGGTCGAGGTACCGGACCTTGTACCGCAGCCCGATGCCGTACAGCTCGGACCGTTCCATGACGGGCTTGCCCCGCGCGTTGAGGATGACCTTCCCGGTCACCGCATCCCGCGCGGGGCGATACCAGCGGTCTTGGATGTGTCCCATTAGGCCGCCTCCGCGTCGACCCAGGCGCGCAGTTTGGCCGGGTCATAGCGCAGGTGCCGGCCGATCTTCTTGACCGGCGGCCCCTCGCCGCGCCATTTCCACTGGTAGAGCGTCTTCACCGGGACGCCGAGGTACTCGGAGACGTCCTCGACGGTCCAGAGCCGATCGATGTTGCTGACGTTGTTCATTGCTCCCCCTTTGATCAAGCAGCGAGTCCAGTTGCCGAAGTTTCTGGAGGTCTCTCCGCCGTCAATAGCGCCCGGTCGTACTCGGCCTTCCACGTGATCCGTTCCGCGATCGCCCGCATGACCAGGTGCGGCCGGGGTGGGACCTGCGGGTCGCCGGGCTCGACCTTGCGCCAGACCTGCTGTGACCGGTCGGCCTCCAGCTTCTCGATCCCGACCGCCGCGAGCGCCTGGAGCACAAAGGCCCGCCGGTCGGCCTTGTGGTCGACGAGCGTCTTGCCCGACCACTTCCGCGACACGAGGACTCGGCGGCCGGGCAGCCCGAGCGTGGTCCGGCGATGCGCTCGGCCCTTGCAGTGCCCCGGGGTGGTCTTGCCCGTGACGCCCTTGGGCTGGACGCCGTAGAGCAGCCAGACCGCGCAGCGCGGCGAACACGGCGTGACCGACAACTCGGCGTGTAGCCGGTCGTGGTGATCGGCCTGGGCCGCGCTGACTGCCTCGACCACTTCGCCGGTGGACTTGGTGAGGTACTTGGTCAGGTAGCCGATGTGGCGGCCGGCCTCTTCGGTGCCGCCGAGGATGCCCTTCGAGTGCACCTGACGCCCGAACGTGACGACGTGCGCCGGACGCTCGACCGCCTCCACTGCGTCGTCCCACCGAGTCAGCGGCTGACGCGTCTCCGGGTCGACGAACCCCCGTTCGGGACCGTCCCAAACCGGGCGCCGGTCGGCATAGACGATTTCGTCATGGGACGGCCACCAGACCTGGTGGTAAGTGGCTTCGGTGACCTGGCGGATGAGGTCGTGCGGGATCGCCCCGCGGATCGCAGCGTGCAGGTGCGGAGCCGTCCGCTTCTGGGGCTCGACGGTGGCGAAGTACTGAGCGTCCCAGCCGACGACCCGGCGCAGGTTCTGCCACCACCGGTCCACCAGCGCGGAGAAGTGCACCGCGTCCCGGGCGGCCCGCCGGTAGTCGTATCGACTGGGGTCGACCGGGGAGCCGTCGCCACGGACCGGGCCGTAGGTGTCGCAGGTCAGGGTCACGAACATCGACGGGCGGAACTTCCCCGCAAACTCCCTGCCGACCGTCGTCTTCGCGACCCTCCGGCGAGGCAGGTTCGGAGCATCCTGCCGCCGCTTGGTCGACCGCTTCACAGCTCGCTTGGTCGGGATGTCGAGGGCGGGCAGCCGGCCCCGCATCCCGAGTTGCCGAAGTTCCGCATCGACCCCGGCGACCTCCTCCCGCAGCTCCTCAGCCTCCGCCTGGTCGTGCTCGGCCACCTCCCGGTAGGCGGCCACCAGGTCCGCCCGGTAGGTCAACAGCTCTTTCTGGTCCTCCGAGGGCGGCTCGGCGGCGAGGATGGGTTCCTCGGTCAGGTGCCAGCCTTCACGGCACTGGGCCTGCCGCAGCGCCTTCGCCTTCCGCGCACACGGCAGGCACACCGACTCGACGGTCGACCCGCACGGCACCGGGACGTAGCGGAGTTCGCCGGTGGTGGTGTCCCCTACTTCCATCGTGAAGGGCCGGACGCAGACCCCGTGCTTCTCCGCCGTCGCCCGGATGACGTCGGCCGCGAGCGGGGTTCGCATCCGTTCGGCGCGTGTCTCGCTCATCAAGCCGCCACCCCCTCGGGCGAAGACCAGCCACGCAGCACGTACACGGGCATGTCCTGTTTCGCTCCGGCCGGGAGGTCGGGGAAGGTGCTCGGCTCGAACCGGACCACGCCGTAGACCTGGACCGGGATGCCGCACGGAGTCCGGCCAGCGACCGAGATGTGCACCCACTTGCCGTCGCACAGTCGCCACCGCCGCGCCGAGACGTCCTCGAGCGTCTGCGTCCAGACAAGCAGTGCCCGCGCGACCTCCGGTAGGCCGTCGACGTCGAGCTGGACGGTGATCGGGCTGGACCAAGCGTTGACGTCGACCGAGGCGGCCGGCGGTAGCTGGTGGGAGTCGAGGTGGTCGCGGATGGCGTCGAGGAAGATCATCAGCCGGTTCACGCCGCCACCCCCTCACCGCCGTGTCGCAAATCCGCGACACCCCCATTGGTCACGTACGCCTCCAGCGCCTTCACGGTGCCGTCGGAGACCCACCCGGCCCGGATGCGCAACGGTTCGCGGACGCCCTCGCCCCACACGTAGCCCACACCGGCCTCCGAATCGCCAATGCGGTTCGCCCAGGCACCACGCTCGTACGCGCCGTCACCGAGGACCATCCCGACGTGCGTCTTGGACGTCACGCGCAGGCACACCCGCCGCGTGAACAGCTCCCGGACCGGGACGGTGTCCTTAGTGGGCTCCTGGACGTAGCCACGGACCGAGATCCCCAGCGCACGCCCCTGCGTCGTCAGCAGCGCGACGCGCTCCACAATGGCCTCACGGGTCTTGCGGTCGGTGTACTTCGTGAGCGCGCCGATCTCGTCGAACTCCAGTAGCTCCAGCGGATACTCCGTCGACACCGGGATGGTCCGCAGCCGACCGGCGAACGCGCGCTTGCGCGATTCCATCTCCTCCACCAGGCCGTCGAGCAGTTCCACCGAGTCCTTGCCGCCGACCGCGTAGCGGGAGAAGATCCCGCGCCCGTAGGCCAGTTCCATGCCCTTGGGGTCGATGCCGGACATGCGCACCACCCCGGCCCGGATCGCCGGAGCAGCGGCCACGAGCGGGCACCACATGACGCTGTTCTTGCCCGCACCCGAGGCACCGGCAGTCAGGCAGTGCGCGCCGGAGCCGAGCAATGGGACCCGCCAGTCACGGCCGTACTCGGTCCGCCCGGCCCAGACGCTGCGCAGGTCCACGCCGGTCGAGTCGACGCCGTCCGGGACCTGGGGGCCGGCCACTCCGCCGCTGAGCAGGTCACGGCGTTGGAAGTCGATCGAGACGACGTTGGGGGCCAGCTCGCGGACCTGGCAACGAGCGACCTTCCGCGCAACGGCCAAGGCACGAGCTGCGTCGTCGAAGTCCTCCGGCTTCTGCCCCGGCACCAGCTCCACTCGCACCTCATCCCACGACGCGCCGGAGCGGACGCTGAGCACCTTGGGCAACCGCGCGTTCGGCCGGTTCGACGTCGAGCGGGACAGCGCGCGTCGACGGCCGACGAGGTTCACGTTCACCACCACCGGCAGTGCCTCGTCCCGCACCGACAGGCCGCAGGCGTGCAGCCACTCCGGCAGCTTCCGCCCGTAGACCGCCCACCGGGCCCACCAGGAGCGCAGGAACCGTCCGCACCACTGGTCAAACGAGACGGCGTCGATCATCCACCACGTCGCCAGGACCACCGCGACGCTGCCCAGGGTGATCGCCTGGGAGAGCCATCCGAACAGCTCGTGCCAGCCGCAAATCGCGACGACGGCGAGGCTGGTCCGCCACCGGGTCACGACCTGCGCGAGCATCCACACCACGGCCTTGCACAGCCACCAGAGCGCGACGAACACGACGGCCGCAGCAGCCAAGCCTTCGACCACGGTCGCCAGGGCGCGGCCGATCTTGTGCAGCATCCACACGCCGAGCCCGAGCACGGCAAGGGCCACTACCGCGAAGCCGGGGGACATCACCGACCACCCCGCTTCACGTCGAGGTCCAGCGGCAGCATTCCCAGACAGGGCGCGCACTTGGTTTCGCCGGGCAGGAGTTTGGCGAATCGTTTGCAGGAGGCGCAGCGCGTTCGGGTGACCCCCGTTGACGCTCGCCGGTTGTCGTCGTTTAGCGTTGTCATTGTTCACTTCCGCTGGTTGTGGACAGCGCAGGAGCGGCAAGGTTGGTAGCCAGGCACCGCTTCTGCGCCTTACGGATCACACGCACCCGCAACAGGGCGTGTTTCATCGCCGCACGTCATAGCGTGCGTTTTTCGCTGATACTGTTGACTTTTCGGTCGTCTACATGCGACTAATCAGCGGGCGTCCCTTCCGCCTGAAGTTCCGCCGAGATCTCACCCGCCTTCCGCTCCTCGTATCCCGCCCAGTACAGCGCCTCGTGGTGATGCCCCCGGTCGACGTCCGCGACAGCCTTGTACAGCCGCGCATTGCCGAGGCGGAACGCCAGCCACACCGACGGGTTCGCATCGCTCGGTGGCCGGCGGTCCATCACGACCTCGTGGGCATCCCGTAGCGTCTTCGGCTCAGTCCTGCGCATCCTCACGCCTCTCCGCGCGGGCTTCCAGCAGTGCCGCCAGGTCCTCGGCGTGGTCGCGGAGCCGGCGAAGGAACACCGCACATCCCCTCCACGCGGTCTGGTCCTCCGGCGGCACCAGCGTCACCACGCACAGCCCACCAGCCAGCACCAGAACCGGCGGATGCGACGCGCCCGTCCCGGTCTCCTCCACCGTCACCTCGGTACCCGCGCCCACCGTCCAGCGCAGCCCCAGCCCGTCCCACATTGCCGTCATGTCGTTCCCATTCCCGGGCCAGGTCGGCGAACCCCTCGGCCGCCGACTCCAGCGCCGCCACGCACCACCACGGCAACCCGCGCGCCTGCGCCAGCTCGTGCCACGCCCGCGACACCCGCCGAGCAGCATTCGCCGTGTTCGTCGCACTCACCGGCGACAACACAGCACGGCCGTGCTCCCACGCCGCCATGTAGTCCCGATACGCCTGCTCCCACGCCTCGACCCGCTCGCGGAAGCCCATCCCTGTCACGCCGCCTTCGCCGTCTCACCGGACCCACCGGACCGAGACGGCTTGCTCGCGGCCTGCTTGAAGCCGGTCGCGCGGAACACGTAGGACTGGTACTTGAACTCACCCTGCCCAGCCACGCGCGGTTCCGCCGTGAGGCCGTCCAGCTCGATCGGCCGCATCCCGGGCAGCGCCTCCGAGGTGGTCGGCACCGGCTGGACATCGGCAAGAAGGGTGATCTCGAACGAGGCCCGCTTCGCCCGTGTCTCGGCCGGGTCGGTGACCATGACCTTCCACTGCCGCTTACCCGTGATCTCGTCAACCCGCTGCCGCACCGGGCGATTGGCGGCCCGGTCCTCACGCGACTGGTACTCGTTGTCCGGCGACACCTCGCCCACCATCACCAAGCCCTGCGGAAACGCGTCGTCGAAGTCGATGCCGAACCGGTGTCCCTTGTCGATAGCCATGCTGAATCCCTATGTCGTCTGTTGGTTGGTTTCTTCGGGCGGTTCTCCGCCTCGTGCCGCTGCGGCGTCCAGTGCCGCGCTCACCTCGTCCAGTTCCCTCCGCAGTACGGCGATGGCGTCGGAGTCCACGAGCAGGACCACTGGGAACGCCTTGCCGAACCGGACTTCCGCGCGGTTTGCGTACGTCAGCGCCCGGACACGAATCGGCAGATCAGCCGTGACGTGGATCTGAACCGTGTCGCGCATGCCACGCCGCGCTTACGCCGCACGTCGGCGAGGTACCGCCCGCATGTCCGGGCCAGCCAGCCGGACAGTCGTTTCAGTGGTCACGCGTTCCTCCTCGGTGTCCTGGCACCGGGCCTGCCCCGGCAACCTGACACCCAATCTCCGCCAAAACGCGGGACGTGATCACCACGTGGCAGGAGATCTCGGGACGTCCCTGGTACCGTCGAAGACGTCCCTACACGTCCCGAGGGGTGCCGATGCCGAACGAACGTCTGCGTGACGCGCTACTGCGCAACGGCCTGACGTTGGAGCAGGTCGCCAAGGCCGTCGGCGTCGATCAGAAGACTGTCGAGCGCTGGATCACCAAGAACCGGACGCCCTACCCGAAGCATCGGCACAAGATCGCCGCTATGGCGCGCGAGTCGGAGACCTACCTATGGCCGGACTCGGTCGCTCCGGAGCGCAAGGCCGAGACCGCCGCTGCCGAACTGGTGCAGGTCTTCCCGCACCGAAACGCCGTCCCCGTCGAACTGTGGGACCGGCTGATCAAGGAGGCGTCGGAAACCGTCGAGATCCTGGTACACGCGGCGTTGTTCCTGGTGGAACGCCCCCGTTTCATCAAGGACCTGACAGCCAAGGCAGCAGCAGGCGCGAAGATCCGGCTCGCGTTCGGAGACCCCGAGGGGGACAGCGTCGCCATGCGCGGCGAGGAAGAACAGCTGGGCGACGGGACGCTCGCGGCTCGCATCCGCAACGCCCTGGCGTCCTACCGGCCGCTGATCGGCGTCGACGGGGTCGAGATGCGCTTCCACAACACAACGCTCTACAACTCGATTTTCCGCTTCGACGACGAGATGATCATCAACACGCACGTGTACGGGTTCCAGGGAGCCCACGCCCCGTCCCTCCACCTGCGAAGACTGTCCGCCGGGGACCTTTTCGAGACGTACTCGGAGAGCTTCGAGTCAGTCTGGAACCTCGCCAAGCCGGCCACCTTCTAGGAGGCAGCATGACCCGAGTCGACTACTACAACGACCCGAACGCACCCAAGGCCAACAGCATCGCGGTAGCGGTCTCAGCGTTCATCCAGGACGACGAGGGTCGAATCCTGATGATCCGGCGCACGGACAACGAGCTGTACGCCATTCCGGGCGGCCAACTTGAGCTCGGCGAAACTCTGGCCGAGGCGGCGGTTCGGGAGGTCCACGAAGAGACCGGCATCGAGTGCGTCGTCACTGAGGTGATCGGCCTGTATTCAGACCCCCAACATGTCATAGCGTACGCAGATGGCGAAGTACGGCAAGAGTTTTCCATCTGCTTCCGCGCCGATCTGCGCGGTGGGCGCGTACGTCCCAGCAACGAAAGTAGCGAGGTTCTTTGGGTGTCTGCAGGCAACCTCGACAGTCTGCACATACATCCGTCGATTCGACTTCGACTTCAACACGCCTTGAAGCCACAGCCCAAACCATTCTTTACATAATCGTTACCCGTGCCCGGTAACATCCGATCGCCCTCTGCCGACATCTCGATCAAATAGCCAGAGTGGTCATCACCATAGCGCCGCACAGCAGGCGCCTAACGAGACTTGCGAGCGGGCGGAATGGATATCATTAAGCGGATTTCCATCGAAAATTTTCGCTCATTGCGAAGTCTAAATGTAGACCTCGTAAGGGACTATAACTCGATCGTCGGACTCAACAGCTCCGGTAAATCGAACGTTCTGCGAGCATTAAACCTTTTCTTCAATGACTCAATAGACCCCTCTTCTCTAAACCTTAGCATGGAGCGCGACTTCTCCGACTACGCGCCGAGGCGAAAGAAAAAGTTATTTCTGTCGGCATTGAGCTAAATCTCTCCGGCGACATAAAAGTACCTCGGCAGCGGGACTTCTTAAGCTCTAATACCATCAGTGATACGCTAGCGATAAATCGTTCATGGTCCCTGGATCCTCAAGGCCGCATCATCGACGAGTACCGATTCAGCTCATCGCTAGACAGTCTCGAATTGGCGACCGGCTCACAAGTCGGAAACCTTCTACTTTTCATTCGATCAATACAATTCAGGTACATCCCGAACCACACTCAGCCAGCGGACCTAATCCGTACGTTTGCGCAACCTCTTCGCTCGGAACTTATTCGCCGACTTCAGGCCACCCAAGAATACCGACACCTCAACTTCGGCACCATCATGGCGGCCTTAGCCAGAACTGGCACGCAAATGTTCTCCGAGGTTTCGGACAGCGTCAGCCAGGCCATACGAGACTTGACCATTGACTCCGCACTTCCCGAAGATTTCGGCGAACTTGCGTTCGAAGTCGCCATCAAGTCCGTCTCCAATGGCATTGGCCGCAGTCCCGACCTAGAAGGATCGGGCACACAGTCATTCATATTACTACACTTCCTTAATCTTATCGACCGCGTTTCACGACAACGAGCATTCGGCTGGGTTCAAGCCAGCATTTGGGCAATGGAGGAGCCTGAGTCGTTCTTACACTCAGGCCTCCGCGCAAAGTTCGCCGCAGACCTGGACGCTTATGCGAAGGAGAGTCGCAGACAGGTTTTTGTTACCACCCATCAAGACGAATTCGTACGAGTCTCTGACTCGGCATGGCTCGCATTCCAGGACAGAAACGGAACGCAGATCGAGAGAGCTCCTTCTCGTGAGATCTTAGAAAAATCTGCACGCCTCGCCATCACAACGTACAGACATCCATTACTGGAGTATCCCGACGTTCCAATTGTAATCGTCGAAGGAAAATACGATCACGTTTACCTTGCCGCCGCATCCAAAGAAGCTGACCTCAGGCCGCGATGGAAGATTATCTCGCCCAATGACTATTTAGGTGAAGGGTCAGCCGGAGACGCGTTGAAGCAATACCTAAAGTTCAATAAGTCTGCACTCTGCGCGAGGCCGTACTCGGCGCCGATCCTTGCACTAAGGGACTGGGAGGTGACCGACGTGGCGGGATACCAGAAATTTGTCAAAGTCCACCCGTATTCTGATGCGATGAAGACGCCAGTCGAGCTTACTAACCCTGCCCTAAATGAGTCATTCGTTGGAATAGAGAGATATCTCGAAACGGACAGAATCTTGAAGGTGGTGCCAAAAAATGACCTCATGCGTCCAGCATCAGGTGAGATCATATATGGCATCGCGAAATCCAAGCTGGACGACCACAAGAAACTCTTGAGTGAAAAAGTGATCGCTGGCGAGTCCGCAGGCAAGCACCTTATAGACCTGGTGCGATGGCTGGACGAGCAAGTAATGTTGCTGCTTCAATCAGTCCCGGTTGAAAGATACTCGTTTTGAGGGTCCGCTGTCGCCGAGGTCACTTCTGGGTCGGCGCGTCGTCTCGGCCTCAGGGTGACTGTGCCTGTCACGGCAAGATCGTGTGCCGTCGTCAATGTGCCTTGCCTCGGGTGATCTCGACTTTGAGACTTTCGTGTTTCTCGTCGAACAAGCTCATCCACGAGAATTTTCTGCCGCGATTGATCGGAACGCTGGCCCGCGACTTGCAACTGCGGCCATTGGTAAGATCGACCCTCGAGTCGAGCAAGGCAAGATCGCGCTGGAGTCCTGGGGGCACTTCGATGTCGAACTCTCGCGAACTAAGGCTGTGTGGTGGCACTGTGCGCTCTCCCAAAGGGAAGTATATCTCGCCGTAGCCCACCAAGTCGGTCCCGTACCCTATGCGCAGATTGGTAATCGTGAAATGTACGCCTTTCAATGAAGCTTCGATGGAGCCCTTGTTTGCGACTTGGAGGCCAACGGTTATTTCCAACGGTCTCTCACACAGCGTCTCTTTCGCGGAAAAACCTTTGAGGACCACTGTCTTTACCCTAACTCTGAGTCCGCTCCTTCGATAAGATAGGATGGCGATGATCAGGCTGCTCAAGGAGGTAAGGGCGGCTGCTGCGGAAACTATGCGAGATACGATATCGGGATCGGCCATGGGGTATTGTACAGCGTCGAATTGATTCGAAAAGCGCTCCGTGGGCCTGCGTGCTCGGCGTCGCAAGCCCGCCAAGCTGCACGCCGACAAGGCCTACGACCAGCCCGACCTGCGACGATGGGTCCGCGACCGCGGCATTGCGGTCCGCATCGCCCGCAAAGGCATCGAATCAAGCCAGAAACTCGGCAGACACCACTGGGTCATCGAACGCACCATGGCTTGGCTCACCGGCTACCGCCGTCTCACCCTGCGCTACGAACGCAAAGCCGGACACTTCCTCGCATTCCTTCTCCTCGGCGCGGCCCTCACCTGCTACAAAAGGCTCCACAAACTCACCACATTAGACACGCTCTTAACACTGCCGAATTTAGCTCTATGGGATCAAGGGCGCGCCGCCGCTGGCGGCGCGCCTGTCGCCTACGTAGCCCCTCGCCTTGGCGGCCGCGTCCGCTTCCGACACGGCGGGCTGCCGCTCCGCTTCGCCCGCCGGCCGGGCGGCGCGGCCGCCAGCGGGTCACCTGGCGCAGCGCCGCGCGGCGGCGGCACAAGGTTCCCCTGAGCCATCCCCCGCCTCCACGACGAGCTACGAGCGCGCTTGTGACAATCGGGGCGTTCGTGACTCGATCTCCGTTACACACCGTCGTGAGGGACTTCCATCCCGACGCCTGATCGTGACAACGGCCGGTAGCACCGCGTCAAGACGGTGAAGCGTGTCTTGACCCGGCACCACCGGCCGCGTGCGGGCTTCGTATCGGGATGCAGGGGCAGGTGTGGCCGAGCGCCAGGCCGTCTCCAGGCCGTCAGAGGCCAGGGAGCAGCGACAGACGACGAGAACTAGCGAGACGCATCAGCGCAGCTCAGAGGCCATTTACGGCGAAATGAGCGAGGTCCACGAAATCCAGCTGAGAAATTCTCGACATCTTCGAGGGGACGCAGCAGATTCAGCAGCTCATCGTGGCTCGGCGTGTTCTCGGGAAGTCCTCTGCCGAACTGAAGTAAAACGGTCACGATCGGCCTCCGGTATCCTCGCCCACGGAGGCCGATCGTGACCGAACCCATCGAGACCCACGCCGTCGTGCACGAGCCCGGCGGCCCGACCCCCATCAAGACTCCCGAAGAGTGGGCCGCGGAAGGCTGGGACAAAACCCGGCAGCAACCGAAGACCCTCGACGAAGCCCGGGAAGCCCTCGCCGCCCGGATCGCCGCTCACGACGCGCCCGACACCGAGGCCGACGCCGGCGCCTACGACGCGCTGGAGGGCTGACCCCGTGTACGTTCCCTGGCTCGTCGATGCCGCCCGCAGCACCGGCTACCCCGTTGTCGAGGTGCCCGGGTGGCAGACCCGCGGCCACGGCGGCATGCGCGTCGTCGAAGGGGTGGTCGGCCACCACACCGCCACCGCCGACTCCGCGCCCGGGGACTACCCCTCGCTCGACATCGTCACCCGCGGCCGCCCCGATCTCGCCGGGCCGTTGTGCAACCTCGGGCTCGGCCGCAGCGGCACCGTCTACGTCGTCGCCGCCGGGTGTGCCTACCACGCCGGAGCGTCGCGCTGGCTCGGATTCCTCGACGTCAATGACGAGTTCCTCGGCATCGAAGCGGAGTCCGCGGGCACCGGTGGCTGGACGCCCGCGCAGCTGGACGCCTACCCGAAGCTCGTCGCCGCGTTGCTGCGCTACATGAACCGTGGCGTCGAACGTTATGCCGGGCACAAGGACGTCTGCGTTCCCGCCGGCCGCAAGATCGATCCGGTCGGCATCGACACCGCCTGGCTGCGCGAGCGCGCCGCCAACCCCGCCGCCACCGCCCCGCAAACGGGAGTCGAAATCCTGGAGCGCGTCACCGTCACTCCGCCGGACGCCGGCGAGCACGTCGTCCGCGTCTTCCTCGCCGGCAGCTCCGGCGGCGCGATCGTGATCCGGCCCAGGCTGGGCGGCGACGGCTTCGCGCGGCCGATGTGGGTGTCGAACATCTACGCGTGGGGTTCGGACCACGCCGGTGTCGGCCACAACCCCGCGCAGATCTCGGGCCACGACCCGAAGCTGACGTCGCACCGGCGCTACGAACTGCCCGGCGCGGTGTGGGCGGACGTCCGCTACAGCGCGGCCGAGCCGTTCGAGATCGACCTAGTCGGCTGAGTCCGAAGCCTGGTCGTCGAGGAACTCGTCCAGGTAGCGCCACGTCGTGCCGCGCGCCTTGCGGCCGGTCAGGACGCCGAGGTGGCCGCCCGGCGCCGTCTTGAAACGGACCTCCGGGGCCTTGTCCAGCAACTCCACCACCCGCTCCACCGAGGGCCGCGGCGCGATCGTGTCGTTCTCGCCCGCCACCACCAGCGTCGGGACCCGCACCGACGACAGCGAAATGATGCGACCGTTGAGGTCCACCTTGCCCTCCGCCAGGTCGTTCGTGCGGAACAACCGGTGGTACAGCTGGCCGAACGTGCGGCCCGGGTAGGCGTACATGTTGCTCATGAAGTGGTCTACCGCCTCGATCTGCGCGAGGTAGTCGCGGTCGTCGAGGTGCGAAAGGATCGCGAGCGGCTTCGTGATCTCCTTGCTGATGCCCGTCGCGCGGAACACGCGGCTGACCAAATAGGACGGTGCGCCGCCGAACGCCCGGTAGATCGGCGTCAGGAGGTGACCGTTCGTCAGGTCCACCAGCGGGCGGAACGGCGCCACGATCGGGATCGCCGTGAAGTCCACCGGCGAGCCGATCGCCGTGATCGACGCGATCGGGAGGTCGGGCTGGTCCGCGTTCACCAACAGCGAGAAGATCCCGCCCAGCGACCACGAAACCAGGTGCACCGGCTGCCCGCCCGCGTCCGCACTGACCTTGCGGATCGCGCGTGGCAGGACCTCGTCGATCCAGTGCTCGATGCCCAGGCGGCGGTCGGAGAAGGCGACCATGCCGTAGTCGACGAGGTAGGCGTTGCGCCCGCCCTCGACCAGGTGCTCGAGGAGGCTGCAGCCGCGGCGCAGGTCGAAGCAGATCGCCGGCGCGGCCAGCGGCGGCACCAGCAGGATCGGCGGCCCGGACACCGGGCGGCTGCTGTGCGTCATCCGGTACACCGAGCGGTTGGGGCCCTGGTCGATCAGCACCCGCGGCATCGGGCGCAGGTCGGCGACACCGCCGTGCAGCACCTTGCCAACCACGTTCGACGCCGCGGCGGCCAGCCGTGCGGGCGGTGAAACCATCTTGAGCCTCCTGCGACGTCCCCCGGGCACTTCCGGTCAATCTTGCCCGGTCAGGCCGGTGGACTCAACACCGGTCACGTCCAAATCGGACAGTCGCTGGGCCGTCCGAGTTACTCCGTGCCCGCCCCGGGTGCGCTCTCGGCGGCGCGCGCCTCGTAGTCCGCGCGGGCCGGGGAATGGGCCGCTGAAGCCAAAAGCTGGTCCGCTTTCAACGCACGCGCGAGCGCTTCGCCGGCTCGGCGCGGCAGCAGCCGGGTGAGCTTCCCCATAGTTCCCACGGATCGGGGCACGAAGACCTCGAAACGAGGCTTGCGCAGCGTGGATACGATGGCGTCGGCCACATCTTCCGGGCGCGACGACTTGAACAGCTTCGCCTCGCCGAGCCCGCTCGCGAGCTCCGTCCGGACGATCGCCGGCATGACGCACGAAACGTGCACACCGGACCCGTGCAGCTCCAGGTGCACCGCCTCGGACAGCCCGACGACGGCGTGCTTGGTCGCGCAGTACGTCGCCGCGCCGGGGAAACCGGCCTTGCCCGCGAACGACGCGACGTTGACGATGTGCCCGGACCGCCGCGGCCGCATCCGTTTCATCGCTTCGCGGGTGCCGTGGATGACGGCGTGCAGGTTGATTTCGATCTGACGCCGGGTCGTCGCGTCGCTCTCTTCTTCGAGGTGAGCCAGCGGCATGATCCCGGCGTTGTTGATCAGGACGTCGATCCGGCCGTGGCGCCGCTCGACCTCGTCGAGGAACTCGGTGAAGCCGCGGATGTCGGTGACGTCCAGCGGCAGCGCCTCGGCGTCCAGCTCCCCGGCGGTTTTCTCGGCCCGGACCTGGTCGAGGTCGCCGATCACCACCCGCGCGCCCAGCCGGGACAGCGCCGACGCGGTCGCCGCGCCGATCCCCTGCCCGCCGCCGGTGATGACGACGACCTTGCCCGCGAGCTCCTCGGCCATGGCGACTCCTTCGTCTGTTGGCAACGCGTCAACAGTGTCGCCCCTGACCCTCGATCGCGCTACCCCACGCGTTGCTCGAGCACCTGCCCCACCCACTCGTCGACGTGGAACTGCACGGTGGGTTTGAAGCCCTGGCTCTCGTAATAACGCTGTAAGGCACCGTCGCCGCCGGCCCAGCAGTCGACGCGCACGAGGTCGATGCCGCGCCGCCGCGCCTCGTCGAGCGCGTACTCGACGAGACGCCCGCCGACGCGCCGCCCGGTGAACCGCCGCGACGTGATCAACAATCGGACGTACAGTTCACGCTCGTCAACCGACGGCACGTGCGGGTCGTGCTCCTCGGAGACGATCAGCGCGCCGGCCGGCTCCCCGTCGACCATCGCGATGCGCAGACCCGGGTCCGCAGCCATGCCTTTGACCCGTTCGACCCTCTTCGGGACGCGGCTCCACGGCTCGGTTCCCCACTGCTTCGAACTGCCTCGCGACACGAGCCATTCGACGGCCTCGTCGAAGAAGCGCAGCAGCGTGTCAGCGTCCCCAGAATCACCCGATCGGATGACGGTGTTGTCCATTCCCCCTGTCTACCGCACGGTGAGCACGCGCGGGCCGTCTTCGGTGATGGCGATGGTGTGTTCGACGTGCGCGGCACGGCTGCCGTCGACGGTGAGCAGCGACCAGCCGTCCTCGGCGTGCCGGTAGGCGTCGCCGCCCCGGGTGAGCATCGGCTCGATCGCCAGCGCGAGGCCCGGCTTGAGCCGCATCCCGCGGCCCGCGCGGCCTTCGTTCGCCAGGTGCGGGTCCTCGTGCATCGCGCGACCGATCCCGTGGCCGCCGTGGTCTTCGAGCATGCCGTAGCCGGACGCGCGGCCGGACGTGCCGATCGCGTAGGAGATGTCGCCGAGCTTCGCGCCCGGCTGGGCGGCGGCGATCCCGGCGGCGAGAGCGCGCTCGGTCGCCTCGATCAGCGCGAGGTCGGCCGGGTCGGCGGTGCCGACGACGAAGCTGATCGCGGCGTCGCCGTTCCAGCCGTCGAGGATGGCACCGGTGTCGATGCTGACGAGGTCGCCGTCCTGGATGCGGTACGCCGTCGGGATGCCGTGCACGACGACGTCGTTGACGCTGGCGCAGATGACGCCCGGGTAGGGCGTCGGCGCGGACCGCGGCTGGTAGTGCAGGAACGACGGCTTGGCGCCCGCTGCACTGATCACCTGCGCGGCGACCTCGTCCAGCTCGCGCAGCGAGACGCCGATCGTGGCGGCCTCCTTCACGGCGTCCAGCGTCTGTGCGACCACTCGCCCGGCTTCGCGCATGAGCGCCAGTTCGGCTTCGGTTTTGATCTCGACCATAACGATAACTATACCGGTATAGATATTGGTGTCCAGCAGGTGCAGGCCCCTTCCGGAACCCGGGGTCGGCATCGCGTTCAGCCGCCGGCTCCGTTCGAGCCACCCGAAGTTCAAACGGCGCTGATTGACTTGACCCCGTTCACCACCTCTCTCGCGACGAGGACAAATTGACCCAGTCAGTGCCCCCCGGCGGCGATCCACTGGCCGCGTTCACCGTCGAACTCGAGGAAATCCGGGCGAAAGCCGAAGCAGCACAGGAGCAGCTCCGGTCGGCCGTCGCCACGGTGCAGGCGCCGGACGGGGCGGTCTCGGTGACCGTCGGCCCGAGCGGGGTCCTGCAGGAGCTCCGGTTCGGCCCCCGCGCGTACGAACGGCCGCCGCAAGCCCTGTCCAGCCTGGTGATGCAGCTGATCGGCCGCGCGCAGCAGAAGGTTTCGGCCCAGGTGGCCGAGGCGTTCAGCGGCATGGTGGGCGAGAGCTCGGCCGCCCGCGAACTGCTGGACGAGTTCCTGCCGGAGCCCGAGCAGCCCGAGGGAACGCAGCCGGGCAAGAGCGACGTCTTCATGCCGGAGCAGGAGGCCGACGACCGGCCGCCGCCCCCGCACCGCCCGCCACCGAACCCGCAGACGCCTCAGCCGCCTCAGCCGCGTCGTCGTCCCCGGCCCGCGCCGGACGAGGACGACGGCGAAAGCAACCCCTGGTAGTACGGAGGAGAACCGGTGGTTTCCGGAGAAGGTTTCTCGGTCGACCCGGCCGAACTGCAGAAGTTCAGCCAGTTCCTGTCCGGCACCACGCAGCCGGCGGTGCAGGACGCCGCGAACCGGATGCAGGCCGCGAACGGGTTCGACAACGCGGCGTTCGGCATCCTGCTCGCGCAGGTGCTCGCCGTGCCCTCACGGGTCACGATGGCCGTGATCACCGGGGAGATCAACAAACTGGTGGGTGACATCGGCAAGTCCGCCGACGACGTGAAGAAGGCCGCCGAGACGTACGCGACCCACGACTCGAACACGGCGCAGGGTTTGAGCACCTTCGAAACGGAGCTGGGCAAGTGACCGTTCCCATCACGGCATCGAACTCCACCACCGGCGCCGGCGTCTTCGACAGCTGGAAGCAGGTCGGCGACTCGATCGGCAAGGTCCAGACCGAGCACGGCGGCGACCTCGCGGCCGTCAGCGTCGAGCTGGGCATCAACGTCATCAGCGCCGCGCTCGACACCGTCGCGTTCGTCATGGACCCGCTGGCGAAGCTGATCGCCGCGGGGCTGGGCTGGCTGATCGAGCACGTCTCGTTCCTGAAGTGGCCGCTCGACCAGGTCGCGGGCAACCCCGCGGAGGTCACGAAGATAGCCAACGAGCTGCACAAGATCGGCGAGTCGCTGCGCAACACCGGCACCTCGCTGGACGACACCCTCAAGTCGACGATCACCCAGTGGCAGGGCAAGGGCCACGACAGCTTCGAGAAGTCGATCAACGACCGCAAGGGCTGGATCGACTCCAACGCCAAGGCGTCCGACGTCGCCGGCTACATGGTCGAGACCACTGGCGCCCTGATCGCCGCGGTCCGCTCGCTGCTGCGCGACATCATCACGACGATCCTCGGCGACATCATCTCCACGATGCTGATCGCGCTCGCGCTCGCCATTCCCACCTTCGGCGCGTCGATCGCCGTCGGGGTGGGCAAGGTCGTCGCGACGGTCTCGGTGCAGGTGGCGGCGATGGCGGCCAAGCTCGCCAAGGTCGTCGCCTACGCCGGTCGCACGCTGGCCCGGCTCACGCAGCTGTCGAAGCTGGTCAAGCCGAAGGGCGGCGCGAACCCGGGCCACGAGCTGACCGACCTGCCGCGCCCGGGCGGGAACACCGTGCCGAACTTCTCCCGGCCGCTGCCACCGCCGCCGGGCACCGCGGTCACCCACGACCTGCCGGGCGCCGGGGGTGCCACGCCGAGCACCCGGCCCCCGGGCGACGGGACCACGCCGAACTTCTCGCGGCCGCTGCCGAAACCCGCGGACCCGCCGCCCGCGCCCAAGCCGCCGTCGCCGCAGTCACACCTGAGCGACCACGACTTCCCGATGATCAAGAAGCACGAGGACTGGCTGAAGACCAAGTTCGGCGACAGCTACAAGAAGATGAAGTTCGTCGACGACTGGCTGAAGGCCAAGCACCCGGACTACTACCCGATGCTGAAGGCGCTGTCCGACGCCAAGAGCTCGAAGAACTTCGCGGGCTGGGCGGGCAAGAGCATCGTGCAGGTCGACCGCGGCCTCACCGACATCCAGATGCAGGCGGAGGCCGCCTGGGCCGAAGAGGACAAGAAGCAGCAGCAGCCGCAGTAGCCGCAGTGAGGGGCACCTTCATGAAGGTGCCCCTCATGGAACGTCAGGCGACCCCGAGGTGACGCGAGATCAGCATCTTCTGGACTTCGCTGGTCCCCTCGCCGATCTCCAGGATCTTCGCGTCGCGGTAGAACCGGCTCACCGGGTACTCGTTCATGAACCCGTAGCCGCCGAAGATCTGGGTCGCGTCGCGCGCGTTGTCCATGGCCGCGTTGGACGCCACCAGCTTCGCGATCGACGCTTCTTTCTTGAACGGCTCGCCGCGCAGCATCTTCGACGCGGCCTGGTAGTACGCCAGGCGGGCCGTGTGCGTGCGGACTTCCATGTCCGCGATCTTGAACTGGATAGCCTGGTACTCGCCGATCCGCTTGCCGAACGCAACGCGGTCCTTGACGTACTGCAGGCACTCGTCGA
The DNA here is from genome assembly GCF_040682155.1 of Amycolatopsis sp. NPDC051371. Lineage (NCBI taxonomy): Bacteria > Bacillati > Actinomycetota > Actinomycetes > Pseudonocardiales > Pseudonocardiaceae > Amycolatopsis > Amycolatopsis sp. NPDC051371. The sequence goes on along the minus strand of NZ_JBFBAG010000005.1, from coordinate 168,864 downwards.
CGCAACCCTGCGCCAGCCCCACCGACAGGGCCGCGATCGCGACGCGACCTTCGTCCAGGATGGACAGGAACTGGGCGTACCCGCGGCCGCGCGTGCCGACCAGGTTCTCCGCCGGGACGTGGACGTCCGAAAAGGACAGCTCGTGCGTGTCCGAGCAGTTCCAGCCGACCTTCGAATACTTCGGCGCCACCTCGAAGCCCGGCGTGCCCGACGGGATCAGGATGGCCGAAATCTCCTTGCGGCCATTTTCCATCACGTCCGTCACGGCGGTGACCGTGACCAGGCGCGTGATGTCCGTGCCCGAGTTCGTGATGAACGCCTTGCTGCCGTTGACGACCCAGGTGTCACCGTCCAAAGTGGCCCGGGTGCGGGTCGCGCCCGCGTCCGAGCCGCCGCCCGGTTCGGTCAGGCCGAAGCCGCCCAACGCGGTGCCCTCGCAGAGCGACGGCAGCCACTTCTCCTTCTGCTCCTGGGTACCGAAGCGGAAAATCGGCATCGCGCCGAGCGAAACCCCGGCCTCCAGGGTGATCGCGACCGACGAGTCGACTCGGGCCAGTTCTTCCAGGGCCAGGCACAGCGCGAAGTAGTCGCCGCCCATGCCGCCGAACTCCTCGGGGAACGGCAGGCCGAACAGGCCCATCTCGCCCATCTTCGCGACGATCGCGTACGGGAACTCTTCCTTCTCGTACAGCTCGCCGATGACCGGCGCGACCTCGGCGTGCGCGAAGTCCTCGACGGTCTTGCGGAGTGCCTCGTACTCCTCGTCCAGGCGGAAGTCGATCACTGCTGCTCCTCTTGGGGCGTGGCTGTGCTGATCGTTACCAATCCGGCCACAGTCACGGCTGAATGCTTCTGGCCGGATTGGTAACTATGGCAAGGGTTTCGTCCAGCGCGACCTGTTGGCCGGCCCGGACGGGGAGTTCGCTGACCACGCCGTCGATCGGCGCGGTGACCGTGTGCTCCATCTTCATCGCTTCGACCACCAGCAACGGCGTTCCGGCCTTCACGACGTCTCCCGCGGCGACCTTCACGACGAGCACCGTGCCCGGCATCGGGCTGGTGACCGGCCCGGCCCCGGCGGCCTCACCGCGCGACGACAGCACGAACTCCTGCTCCCCGAAGGGGAAGCTCAGTCCGTCCCGGGCCAGCCAGACCGTCCGATCCGGACCGCAGGCATGGCGGTAGCGATCGAACCCGCCGGGGTGCCGGATCTCCAGGACGTCACCGTCGCGCCGGGCCGAAACCCGCACCGGGTCGCTGTCCTCGACCTGGACGACCGCGGCGGCCGGCGTGCCCTGCACCCGGACCACGGCCTTGGCCTGGCCGGACTTCAGGCGGAAGGTGACCCCGCCGGACCCGCCCATCCGCCAGCCGTCCGGCACGTCCCACGGGTCCACGACGGACCCCGACGGCTGCAGCTCCAGGAACCGGTCCAGGGCGGCCGCGACGAAGAACTCCGGGGGCACGTCCGACGAGACCAAAGTGGACAGACGGCGATCGACGAGCTCGGTGTCGAGACGCCCGGCGCGGACGTCCTCATCGGCCAGCAGCCCCCGCAGGAACGCCGTGTTGGTGCCGACGCCCAGCAGCGCCGTGTCGGCCAGCGCCCGGTCGAGCCGGTGCAGCGCCGCCGCGCGGTCCGGGCCCCAGGCGATGACCTTGGCCAGCATCGGGTCGTAGTTCGAGCCGATCACCGCGCCGCGCGTCATCCACGAGTCGACGCGGACGCCGTCGCCGGACGGCTCGTGCACCGCCAGCACCGTCCCGCCGGTCGGGATGAACCCGCGCGCCGGGTCTTCGGCGTACACCCGGGCCTCGACGGCGTGTCCATTCAGGACGACGTCTTCCTGCGCGATGGAAAGGTGCTCACCAGCGGCCACCCGGACCTGCCACTCGACCAGGTCCAGGCCGCTGACCAGCTCGGTGACCGGGTGCTCGACCTGCAGCCGGGTGTTCATCTCCATGAAGAAGAACTCGTCCGGGTCGTGCGCCGACATGATGAACTCGACCGTGCCCGCGCCGACGTACCCGACCGAGCGCGCGGCTTCGGCGGCAGCCGTGCCCATTTTCGAGCGCGTTGCCTCGTCCAGCAGCACCGACGGCGCTTCCTCGATGATCTTCTGGTGCCGCCGCTGCAGGCTGCACTCGCGCTCGCCGAGGTGGATGACGTTGCCGTGCTTGTCGGCCATGACCTGGATTTCGATGTGCCGCGGCGTCGTGACGAACCGCTCCATCAGCAGGGTGTCGTCGCCGAAGGACCCCTTGGCCTCACGCCGGGCCGACTCGATGGCGGCGTCCAGTTCGGACTCTTCGCGGACCAGCCGCATACCCTTGCCGCCACCTCCGGCGGACGGCTTGATCAGCAGCGGGTAGCCGACCTTCGCGGCCGCCTCGGCGAACCCGCCGGCGGGAATGTCCACATCGGACGCACCGGGCACCACCGGGACCCGGGCCTTCGACACCGTCGCCTTGGCGCGGATCTTGTCGCCCATGGCGTCGATAGCCGCGACCGGCGGCCCGATGAACACGAGCCCGGCCGCTTCGCAGGCACGCGCGAACTCCGCGTTCTCGGCCAGGAAGCCGTACCCCGGGTGCACGGCCTGCGCGCCCGAAGACACCGCCGCGTCCACGATGGCCGGGATCGACAGGTAGCTCTTCGAGGCTTCCGCCGGGCCGATGCGTACGGCCGTGTCCGCTTCGCGCACGTGGCGCGCTTCGGCGTCCGCGTCGCTGTACACCGCGACCGCGCGGATGCCGAGCGCCCGCAGCGTACGGATGACCCGGACCGCGATCTCGCCGCGGTTCGCGACCAACACTGAGTCGAACATCATCCCTCACATCCGGAAGACGCCGTAGTTAACGGCAGCCAGGGGCGCGTTCGCGGCGGTCGAAAGCGCGAGGCCGAGCACCGTGCGGGTGTCCGCCGGGTCGATCACGCCGTCGTCCCACAGCCGCGCCGTCGAGTAGTACGGGCTGCCCTGCGCCTCGTACTGCTCGCGAATCGGGTCCTTGAAGGCTTCTTCGTCCTCGGTGGACCATTCGCCGCCGCGTCCCTCGATCGAGTCGCGGCGGACCGTCGAGAGCACCGACGCCGCCTGCTCGCCGCCCATCACGGAGATCCGTGCGTTCGGCCACATCCAGAGGAACCGCGGCGAGTACGCCCGGCCGCACATCGAGTAGTTGCCCGCGCCGAACGAGCCGCCGATAACGACGGTTAACTTCGGCACCCGCGCGCAGGCCACCGCGGTGACCATCTTCGCGCCGTGCTTGGCGATGCCGCCGGCCTCGTACGCGCGCCCGACCATGAACCCGGTGATGTTCTGCAGGAACAGCAGCGGGATCGAGCGCTTGTCGCACAGCTCGATGAAGTGCGCGCCCTTCATCGCGGACTCGGCGAACAGCACGCCGTTGTTCGCGACGATGCCGACCGGGTGGCCGTGGATCCGGGCGAAGCCGGTGACGAGGGTGGACCCGTACTCCTTCTTGAACTCGCCGAACCGGCTGCCGTCGACGATCCGCGCGATCACCTCGCGCACGTCGTAGGGCGTGCGCGGGTCGGTCGGGACGACGCCGTACAGCTCGGCGGGGTCGACGGACGGGGCTTCGGTCGGCAGCACGTCCCACGGGCGCGGCGTGCGCGGCCCGAGCGTCGAGACGATCGAACGGACGATCCGCAACGCGTGCGCGTCGTCGTCGGCCAGGTGGTCGGTGACGCCGGACTGGCGCGAGTGGACGTCGCCGCCGCCCAGCTCCTCCGCCGTGACGACCTCGCCGGTCGCGGCCTTCACCAGCGGCGGGCCGCCGAGGAAGATCGTGCCCTGGTTCCGGACGATCACGGCCTCGTCGCTCATCGCGGGGACGTAGGCGCCGCCCGCGGTGCACGAGCCGAGCACGGCGGCGATCTGCGGGATGCCGCGCGCGGACATCGTCGCCTGGTTGTAGAAGATCCGGCCGAAGTGTTCACGATCTGGGAAGACTTCGTCCTGCCTCGGCAGGAACGCGCCGCCGGAGTCCACCAGGTAGACGCACGGCAGGTTGTTGTGCAGCGCGACCTCCTGGGCGCGCAGGTGCTTCTTGACCGTCATGGGGTAGTACGTGCCGCCCTTGACGGTGGCGTCGTTGGCCACGACCACGCACTCGCGGCCGGAGACGCGCCCGATCCCGGTGATGATCCCGGCGGACGGCGCCTCGTCGTCGTACAGTCCGTTCGCGGCCAGCGGAGAGAGTTCCAGGAACGGCGAACCCGGGTCCAGCAGCGTGTCGACGCGGTCGCGCGGCAGCAGCTTGCCGCGTTCGACGTGCCGGGTGCGCGACTTCTCCGGCCCGCCGAGACGGGCGCTCGACAGGCGTTTGCGGAGGTCCTCGACCAATTCCGCGTGGGATGTGGCGTTGCGGGCGTAGGCCTCGCTGTCCGGGGCAGCCGAAGTCCCCAGTGCCGGCGTGTCCATGGGCTCCCTCGACGTTAGCGGTCGTTAACCTCCGTGTCGATGTTAGCGACCGCTAACGTGGGTGTCCAGTCGCCGGAACGCCGTGAAGGCCACCTTGAGGAACTCTGAGTTCCTCAAGGTGGCCTTCACGGGCTTTCGCGGGAGGAACGTCAGCCGATGGCGCTCCGCAGCGGGGCGTAGTAGCCGCCCGACTGCCCGGCCACGGTCGGGTGATAGGACTCGATCACCGGCCAGGTCAGGCTGTGCAGGTAGTCGTCGGACGACGAGCAGATGTTGTGCCCGACGAAGGACGACCGGACGTCGACGAACGTCGCGCCCGCCGACGCCGCCCGGGACTGGATCACCGACGCCAGGGTGTCCGCGCCGGAGTTGATCGCGGTCCGTTTGGTGTCGCTGAGCCCGACCCAGCAGGAGCCGGGAACGGTGTAGAAGCGCGGGTAGGACAGGACGACGAGCTTGGCACCCGGCGCCTTGGCCTTGATCGCGTTGTAGGTGTTGGTCAGCAACGCGGGCAGGGTGTTGTTGACGTAGGTCTTCGCGGTGTTGACGCGGGCGGTGCAGGTCGCGTCGCTGCCGAGGGTGCAGGTCTGGATCACGTCGCTGAAGCCGGCGTCGTTGCCGCCCACGGTGACCGTGACCAGGGTCGCGTTGGAGGGAATGGAGTTGGCTTGGCTGATGACGTCGCCGGTCTTCGCGCCCGAGCAGGCGAGGAAGGTGAACGACGTGCCGCTGTGAGCGTTGGTCCACAGCTGCGGGTAGGACTTGGAGCTGCGGTAACAGCTCCCGGAACTGCCGTAGCTGCCGGCCCCGACTCCCGAGGAGTAGGAGTCGCCGAGCGCGGCGTAGACGGTCCCGGCGGCGTGGGCGAGGCCCGTGACACCGAGAGTGGACAGGACGACGGCCCCGAGAGCCGTGCTCAACCTCAGAAGAAACCGTCGCGACAGACGGATCGGAACCCCCATGGGCCACTCCTTTGTGACAGAACCGACCCCAAAAGCACAGCATGTGGAAGCCCCACGAGGAACCCCTAGTTACCTGTAAGTAACCCACTCGGCTCACACCGGAAGACGGGAACAGTGTTAGCGCTCGCTAACCCGCCCGTTCGTTCCCACGCCGGACACTTTCGGGCGAGGTCGGCGCCACTCGGTGTTCGACGCGCCCGGCCGCGCCGAGCAGCGCGGACCCGTCCCCGCGCGCACCGATGGCCGGGCCGAAGTGAGGTCGGTGCCACTGGGTGTTAGCGCTCGCTAACCTGCGGCCCTAATATGGCCGGATGCCGGCCAACCCCACTCCGTTAGTGAACGGCGAGAAGGCGAACAGACGCGAGCAGATCCTGTCCGCGGCCGCCGAGCTGTTCGCCCACCACGGGTTCCACGGTGTCGGGATCGACGACATCGGCGCCGCCGTCGGGATCTCCGGACCCGCGCTCTACCGGCACTTCCGCAGCAAGGACGCGATCCTCGGCGAGATGCTGAACTCGATCAGCCGCTACCTGCTCGACGGCGGCACGACGTGGGCGAGCCGGCCGGGCGATGCGGACGACACGCTGGCGGGGCTCGTGGCGTTCCACGTCGGCTTCGCCCTCGCCCATCCGGCGTTGATCACCGTTCAAGAGCGCAACCTCGCGAACCTCACCGACGCCGACCGCAAGCAGGTGCGCGCGCTGCAGCGCCAGTACGTGGAGGTGTGGGTCCGCGCGATCCGCGAAGCCATCCCGGAGCTGGGAGAACTGCAGGCGCGGTCGGCGGCACACGCCGTGTTCGGATTGATCAACTCGACGCCGTACAACCGCCATCTCGGTGACTCGGAGCTCGCCGAACTGCTCTCCCGGCTCGCACTGGGTGCCCTCCGCGCGGCCGGATGACCGACCCGGATCAAGGTATCCCCACGACTGCCGTCGCTGGTGTTTGATGGGGCACGTGGATGCGGACTGGAACGAGCAGGAGCTCGTCGAGAAGGCTCAGCGCGCACTGACGGCGTTGAGCCTCGGTGACGACGCCGAAGCCCTCGTCGAGGTCGCGCCGACGGCCGCCGAACCGCAGGCCCGCGCGGACGAGACGAAAGCGTTGATGCTGCTGCTGTTCGGCGAGTGCAGCGCGATGGTCTCCACCCTCGGCGACGGCGGCAGCGCGCCGGTCAAGGTCCAGGTCTTCGACGAAGACGGCGAAGAAGTCTCGATCGACCAGGCCGACCCGCCGGTGCGGACCGCGGTCCGGACGCTGCTGGCGGAGGTCCACGGCAACACGGAGGCGGCGCAGGAGCAGGTCGAGATCGCCCTGGCCAACGCGGCGCCCGACGAGGTGGACAGCCTGGTGCTGCAGGCGTTGCGGTGGACGATCCGGCTGTCGGTCGAGTGCCTGGACCGGGACCTGCCGGTGGCGCCCTGGATCTCGGAAGCCGTCTCGGACTAGGCCGGGCGCAGCGAGCGGACGATCGGCGCCAGGTACAGCTCGGCCAACCGGCGCCGCTGGACGTCGTCGTCCACCGGGAGCACCGTCTCCTGGGTCAGCACCAGCGACACCACGATCCGGATGAGCAGCTCCGCCATCCCGTCGACGTCCGCGGCGGGCAGGCTGAGCCGGCCCGCCGCGATCTCCGCGTGGAAGTGCGCCGCGATCCGGGTGCGGGCCGCCGCGAACAGGCCGCCCGCCTGCACCGTCAGCTGCGGGAGGATCAGCTCCGGCTCCGTGCGCAGCAGCCGGTTGAGCAGCCGGTGCCCGCGCAGGTACCCGAGGGAGAAGCTCAACCCCTCGATGAGCTTCTCCTCCGGCGTCGCCTGCGCCTCTACGACGGCGTCGACCTTCGTCAGGAACCGCTTCATCTCCCGCAGGACCAGCGCGTTGAGCAGCTGGTCCTTCTTCGGGAAGTAGCGGTAGATCGTCACCCGCGAAAGGCCGACGCGGCGCGCGACGTCGTCGACGGTGAACCGGCGCAGCCCGAAGTCCTCCGCCTGGGTCAGCGCCGCGCCCATGATCCGCTCCGCAGTCTCGTCGCCGGGCAGCTCGGCTTCGAGCGCGTGCTTCAGGAGATCGCGCATGGCCCCAACCCTAGGCCGCTTTACAACTTGACGGAAAATGTTTCATGCGTTCTAGTGTTACACGACACAGGGAGGCACGCATGGGTGATCGCGAAGCCACGGCCGAACGGCTGCTCCGCTCGAGCGCCCGGCTCTCCTACGACCCCGACGTCGACGTCCATTGGGCCGCGCCGCTGAACGACGACCAGTTCTTCATCCCCGAAAAGCTGGTGTCCCTCTACGGCACGCCGGTGTGGGACACGCTGAGCCGCGAACAGCGGATCGAGCTTTCGCGGCAGGAGCTGGTGAACACCGTCAGCGTCGGGATCTGGTTCGAGCTGATCCTCATGCAGATGCTGCTGCGCGCGTCCTACCGGCAGGACCCGACGACGCGCCACGTGCACTACGCGCTGACCGAGGTCGCCGACGAATGCCGGCACTCCACGATGTTCGCGAGGTTGATCGAGCGCGTCGACGGCCGGCCGTACCGCAACAACCGCTGGCTGCAGCTGTCCGCGCAGGCCCTCCCGGCGATCCTGCACGGGCCGGCGATGTGGGTCGCGACGCTGATCGGCGAGGAGATCTTCGACGCGCTGCAGCGCGAGCACCTCGACGACGAGTCGGTGCAGCCGGTGGTCCGCGCGGTGATGCGGATCCACGTCACGGAAGAGGCGCGACACGTCCGGTACGCGCGCGACGACCTCGTCCGCGAACTGGCAGATGCGCCGTGGTGGCGCAAGGAGTTCGCGCGGATCGTCGTCGCCGTCGGCGCGCTGCTGATGTCGCGGCTGCTGTCCCGGCCGCGCCAGTACCTGCGCGCGGGGATCGATCCCGGCCTCGCGGTCGAGGCGGCGCGGACGAGCGCGCACCGGCGGCAGACGCTGGCCTTCGGAGCCCGGAAACTCGTCCGGTTCCTGCGGGAGAACGACCTGATCGGCGGCCCGAGCGCGGTGCTGTGGCGACGCGCCGGAATGCTCTAGGCGGAAGGGAAGTCATGGCACTCAAGGATCTGCTCGCCGCCGGCACCGGCCGGCTCGCCGACCGGATCGCCACGGTCGGCGACGAAGCGGGCGACCGCGCGGACGACGTCGCCTGGCGGGTCGCGAAGCTGTCCGATCGCGCCGCCGAACGGCTCGGGGACTACGCTGCCGACGCGTCACGCCGGGTCGCGAACACCTTGGTACGCCTCGGAGAGCGCGTGACTAGCCCAGAAGCGCCTTCGTCAGCGCCGCGATCTGACCGGTCTCGATGAGGAACGAGTCGTGGCCGTACGGCGAGGAAACCACCGACGGCTCCGACGTTCCCGGGATCCCCGAAGCGATTTCCGCCGACTGGTACATCGGGTAGAGCCGGTCGCTGTCCACCCCGCCGATCACCGCGCGGGCGGTCACCCGGCCCAACGCCGCCGCGACACCACCGCGGTCACGGCCGACGTCGTGGGTGTTCATCGACTCCGTCAGCACCAGGTAGCTGTTCGCGTCGAACCGCCCCACCAGCTTGTCCGCGTGGTGGTCCAAATAGGACTCGACGGCGAACCGACCGCGCCGCAACGGGTCTTCGTCACCTTGGTAGGAGCGGCCGAACCGCTGGGCCAGCTCCGGCTCGCTGCGGTAGGTGACGTGCGCGATCCGCCGCGCGATGCCGAGTCCGGTCCGCGGTCCTTCCGGGGAAGAGTAGTAGTCACCGCCGTGGAAGAACGGGTCGCTGCGGATCGCGTGCAATTGCGGCGCCGCCCAGGCGATCTGCTCGGCCGACGCCCGCGCGGTCGACGCCAGCACCAGCACCGACACCACCCGCGCGGGCAGCGTCACCGCCCATTCCACCGCACGCATCCCGCCCATGGACCCGCCGACGACGGCCGCCCAGCGGTCGATGCCCAGGTGATCGGCCAGAACCGCTTCCGAAGCCACCTGGTCCCGCACGGTCACGACCGGGAACCGGCTGCCCCACGGCGTCCCGTCGGGATCCGGGGACGACGGACCGGTGGAACCCTGACAACCGCCGAGCACGTTCGGGACCACGACGAAGAACTCATCGGTGTCCAGGGCTTTCCCGGGCCCGATCAGGCCGTCCCACCAGCCCGCGCTGGGGTGCCCCGGCTCGGGCGGCCCGGACGCGTGGCTGTCGCCGGTCAGCGCGTGCTCGACGAGGACCGCGTTGGACGCGTCGGAGTTCAGCGTCCCCCACGTCTCGTACGCCAGGGTGAAGCCGGGCAGCACGCCACCGGCCTCCAGCGCGAGCGCGCCGGGGCCGGTGACGAACTTCCGGCGGCCCGGCGGATCACCGATCCGCCAGGCGCCGGTGACGGACCCAGCCGTCACAGTTCCGCCTTGGCCGCCCGGAATCCGGCCTCCAGGTCGGCCTTGAGGTCCTCGATCCCTTCCAGCCCGACGGCGATCCGCACCAGGCCCGGCGTGACGCCGCTGGCGAGCTGCTCCTGCGGCGCGAGCTGGCTGTGCGTGGTCGACGCCGGGTGCACGATCAGGCTGCGGACGTCACCGAGGTTCACCAGCTGGCTGTGCAGCTCGGTGCCGTCGACGAACTTCCGGCCCGCCTCGACGCCGCCGCGCAGGTCGAACGACAGGACCGCGCCCGCGCCGCGCGGCAGGTACTTCTGCCCGGCCTCGTAGTACGGGCTCGACGGCAGGCCGGCGTAGTACACCTTCTCGACCTCGTCGCGCTGCTCGAGCCACTCGGCGAGCGCCTGGGCGTTCTGGACGTGCCGTTCGATGCGCAGCGACAGCGTCTCGATGCCCTGGAGGATGAGGAAGCTGTTCAGCGGCGCGATCGCCGCACCGGTGTCGCGCAGGATCTGGACGCGCGCCTTCGCCGCGAACGCGCCCGGGCCGAGCGCCTCCCAGTACTTCAGGCCGTGGTAGCTCGGGTCTGGCTCGTTAAAGCCGGGGAAGCGCCCGGGATCCTTGCCGAAGTCGAACGTGCCGCCGTCGACCAGAACGCCGGCGATCGTCGTGCCGTGGCCGCCGAGGTACTTGGTGGCCGAGTGGATCACGACGTCGGCGCCGTGCTCGATCGGGCGCACCAGGTACGGCGTCGGGATGGTGTTGTCGACGAGCAGCGGGACGCCGGCTTCGTGCGCGGCGTCGGCGACGCCGCGGATGTCGAGGACGTTGCTGCCCGGGTTGGCGAGCGTCTCGGCGAAGAAGAACTTCGTGTTCGGCCGGACGGCGGCGCGCCACTGCTCGAGGTCGTCCTGGTCGTCGATGAACGTGACCTCGATGCCGAGCTTCGGCAGCGTGTAGTGGAAGAGGTTGTAGGTGCCGCCGTAGAGCGACTGGCTCGAGACGAAGTGGTCGCCCGCCCCCGCGAGGTTCAGGATCGCCGCCGTGGTCGCGGCCGAGCCGGACGCGAACGCCAGCGCCGCGACGCCCCCTTCGAGCGACGCGACGCGCTGCTCCAGCACGTCCTGCGTCGGGTTCATGATCCGCGTGTAGATGTTGCCGGGCTCGGCGAGGCTGAACAGGTCGGCGCCGTGCTGGCTGTCGCGGAAGACGTACGACGTCGTCTGGTAGATCGGCGTCGCCCGCGCGCCCGTGGCCGGATCCGGCGCGGCGCCCGCGTGGATCTGCCTGGTCTCGAAGGACCACGCCGAGGTGTCGTCCGCGCTCATCGGTTTTCTCCTTGCGGCTCAAGGGGTTTGTCCGGTCCGAAGCTACTTGGGCCGAACGGAGTACCCAACCGTTCCCACGTCCTGGGAGCGTACGCCCCTTGCCTCAGAGATATCTCTCTGTCTAAGATACTTTTACAGGGAGATTCATGGACTGGGAGGAAATCATGACGGAGCGGGTACAGGTGCTGGTCGTGGGGGCCGGACTGGGTGGGCTGTCGGCGTCGCTGTTCCTGGCGCGGGAAGGAGTGGACGTCCTGACGGTCGAGCGGCACGCCGGAACGTCGGTCCACTCGCGGGCCGCCGGGCAGAACTGGCGCACGATGGAGCTGTTCCACTGGGCAGGAATCGACCGCGAGGTGCTGGCGGTGAGCCCGCGGGCGTCGCAGGGACTGCGGATCACCGTCGCGACCAGCCTGGCCGGCCGGATCCTGCACCGGCTGATGGAGGACGGCAGCGAGTTCGACGTCTCGGCCTCGACGACGATGACCGCCGGCATGGCCGGGCAGGACGTCGTCGAGCCGATCCTGCTGGCGCACGCGGAGAAGGCCGGCGCGCGGGTCCGGTTCCGGACCGAACTGGTCGAACTCGCGCAGGACGACGACGGCGTCACCGCGACGCTGCGGCACCGGGACTCCGGCGAGGAGACGGTGGTGCGCGCGGACTACGTCGTCGCCGCGGACGGCGGGCGCAGCGGCATCCGGCAGCGGCTCGGCATCGGGACCACCGGGATGGACGCGCTGAGCCACTGCCTCGGCGTCGTGTTCGACGCCGACCTCGGCGACCGCGTCCAGCCCGGCGTGACCGACCTGTTCTACCTGCAACACCCGGACTTCACCGCCGGACTGGTCAACACCGACGTGCCGAACAGGTACGTCTTCGCGCCGGACTACTTCCCGGACCGCGGGGAAAGCCCTTCGGACTTCCCGCACGACCGGCTCGTGTCGATGATCCGCGCGGCCACCGACCTGCCGGACCTGCAGCCGGAGATCGTCTGGACCGGCTCGTGGGAGATCGCCGCGCGGCTGGCCGACCGCTTCCGGTCCGGCCGGGTGTTCCTGGCCGGCGACGCGGCGAAGGTGACGCCGCCGACCGGTGGGCAGGGCGGCAACACGGCGGTCGGCGACGGCGCGGACATCGCGTGGAAGCTCGCCGCGGTGCTGCGCGGCGAAGCGGGCCCGGCGCTGCTCGACACGTACGAGGCCGAGCGGCGGCCGATCGCCCGGATGATCATCGACACCTCGCTGCACAACATGAAGCAGCGGATGCACCCCGGTCTCGACGTCTCGGGGATCACCGAGCCGGAGGACATGCTGAACGCCATCCTCGGGTTCCGCTACCGGTCTTCCGCCGTGCTGTCCGAGGAGCCGGACGACGGCTCGCGGGTCGAGGACATCCACGCGCCGACCGGGCGGCCCGGCTTCCGGGCACCGGGGATGGAGTCCACTGTGGACCTGCTGGGGCGGTCGTGGGTGCTGCTCTGCGCGGGCGACGGGTCGCGGTGGACCCCGGCGGCCGCGGAAGCCGGCATCGACTGCCACGTGATCGACGACGACGCGTTCGCCTCGCGCTACGGCCTTTCGACGGGCGGCGCGTCGCTCGTGCGTCCGGACGGCATCGTGGCGTGGCGCGCGAAGGAGCCGGTCGACGACCCGGCGAGTGAGCTGCAGCAGGTCCTGGACGCGGTGTTGTCCCGCTAGCCGGGCAGGCGGCGGCCGAGAACCCAGTGGAAGGTCGCCGCCCCTTCCGGCTCGTGCATCGTCACCGGCTCATCGACGACCAGGGTGAACCCGGCCTCGGCCAGCAGGCGCCGGTTGACCTCGGGCGCGTGGCTGCTGAAGAACATGGGCGTGCCGAGCCAGTCGTCCTCGACGCCGTTCGCCTCGCTGCACCCCAGCGCGGCCAGGAACCAGCCGCCCGGCCGCAGCCAGCGCGCGATCCGCGCGAAGAGCGCCCCCTGCTCCTCACGCGGGACGTGCAGCACGGAGTAGAACGCCGTCACGGCGTCGAAGCTGCCGTCCGGAAAGGACACCGCGGCCATGTCCGCCTTCTCGAACCGCGCCCCGGGGACGTTGCGCCGGGCGAGGTCGAGCTGGGCCGAGGAAAGGTCGACGCCGAGGACGTCGTGGTGCTCGGCGAGCACCTTCGTGCAGGGCACGCCCGCGCCGCACCCGAGGTCGAGCACGTCGGCGCCGTCGGCGAGCCGGTCGGTCAGCTCGGCGAGGAAGCGCAGCCGGGGATCGTCCGCGATCCGCGCGCTCCACTCGAGGTACCGCTCCGCCGAGCTGTCGTAGCCGGATTCGACGATGCGCCGCGCGTCGCTCACCCGTCCGACCCTACCGAGCCGTCCACCGGTTTCTCGGCCAGAATGACGTCGTGGTCTCGGTGCGCAGCGTGGTCGACCGGGTGGGGCCGACGCTGCTCCACGCGCTCCAGGTGCCCGACGACTCGCCCGCTGTCGCCGACGTCGTCATCGCCGAACCCGGCGGAGCCGTCGCCGCCGGGGATCTCGTGCTCGGCGTCGCCACCACCGGGCCCGAAGACGCCGCCGAGCTGGTGAAGCGGAGTGCCGAACAGGGCGCCGCCGCCGTGCTGCTCAAGCCGCCGCTCGCCGCGAAGCCGGCCGTCAAGCGCGCCGCGAAAGCCAGCGGGATCGCACTCGTCCAGGTGCACGCCGCGACGTCGTGGGCCCAGCTCGTGTGGCTGCTGCGGACCGTCCTCGACGCCCTCGCCGACGAGTCCGAGGACCTCGACCCCGGCTCCGGCGACCTCTTCCGGCTGGCCGACGCCGTCGCGTCCGTCGTCGACGCCCCGGTGACCATCGAGGACACCAACTCCCGCGTGCTCGCCTACTCCGCGCGCCAGGACCTCACCGACCCCGCGCGCGTCGCCACGATCATGGGCCGCCGCATCCCCGACGACGTCCTCGCGCGGTTCCGCTCGCGCGGGGTGTTCCGCGAGCTGTCCCGCGGCAGGCAGACGATCTTCGTCCCGGCCCAGCGCGACGGCACGCTGCCGCGGCTGATCGTGCCGATCCGGATGGGCGGCGAGCTGCTCGGCTCGATGTGGGCGGTCGTCGCCGGGCCGGTGTCCGACGAGCGCGCGGCCGCCTTCGCCGACGCCGCCCCGGTCGTCGCGCTGCACCTGCTGCGTCGCCGCGCACACACCGACGCGCAGCGCCGCGCGTCGGCCGAACTGTTGCGCGGGGTGCTCGAAGGCCGGGCGAACCCGCGCAAGGCGATGGCCGAGCTGGACCTGTCCGACGAGCCGCACCGCGTGGTCGTCATCGAGGTCACCGGCGGCGACGGGCGCGACGCCGAGGGGCTGCGGCTCGCCCTGCTCGAACGGATCTCCCAGGGCATCGGCCGCCGTCCGGTCGCGACCGAGCTGGGCGGGCTGCTCTACGCCGTGGTTCCCGACCGGCCAGGACCCGGCGGCTGGGAGGAACTGCGCGAGGCTCTCGTCGCGACAGGACCGTCTCGTCGCAGTGGTGCCCCGCGCGCCGCGGCAGGTGCTCCCGGCGAAATCGGCGACCTCTCCGCGTCGCGCCTCCAGGCCGACGAAGCCCTCGGCCTGCTGCGCGCCGAAATCCTCGACGAGCGCGTGATCACCTTCGACGAAGCCTGGACGGCGTTGACACTGCACCGCGGCGCGACGGCCGCGGCCGGGGCGAAGGTCGCGGAGCTCGGCCCGCTGGGCGCCCTGCGTGCGCACGACGAGACGGGCAAGGCCGGCTACGTCGAGACGCTCTACGAGTGGCTGCGCCACCCCGGCGACCCGCGCGCGGCGGCGCGCGAGCTGCGGATCCACCCGAACACCCTGCGGTACCGGATGCGCAAGCTCCTCGAACTGGTGCCGCTGGACCTCGACGACCCCGACGTCCGGCTGGCGCTCATCACCCAGCTGGTCGCGCTGCGCTGGAGCTGACTGCGCCATTCGGCTCAACCCGCGTCCCATGCACTACTCCGCATGGATCGCGCCGATCGTTCCGATTGTCTTTTCCAGCCGAAAGATGGTGGATTCCGGTGATCGCCTGACGCACCTTCTTCGCAGCACCCGGGGTAGCCGGGTCGTCGCAGAGGAGTGTCCATGAGCAGTTCCGAGCGGGTTCGCAGGGCCGTCAAGCTGGGTGCGGTGTCCGCACTCTCCCTGGTCGCCCTGGTCGTCCCGGGCACCACAGCCGGGAGCGCCGTCGCGGCGCCGGCCGGCGACTGCTTCACCCCCACCCACGCGGCCGACCGCGGCAAGGACGGCCACGCCGACAGCCTGTCGCCCGCCGAAGCGGCCCGCATGGACGCGGACCTGCAGAGCAAGCTCGCCGGCAAGCGCACCGCGCTGAAGGCGCCGGCGGCGGTCTCGATCCCGGTCTACTTCCACGTGATCACCAGCGGCTCGACCGGCAACCTGCCGGCGTCGGCCATCACCAAGCAGATCTCCGTGCTCAACAGCGCGTACGCCTCCAGCGGCTTCAGCTTCACGCTGACGAGCACCGACTACACCAACAACTCCACCTGGTACAACGGCATCACCGATGGCACGTCCGCCGAGCGGAACATGAAGAACGCGCTGCGCAAGGGCGGCAAGAACGCACTGAACATCTACACGGCCAACCTCGGCGACGACCTGCTCGGCTGGGCGACGTTCCCCTCGAACTACAGCTCGCAGCCGAAGCTGGACGGCGTGGTGATCCTCGACGAGTCCCTCCCGGGCCGCTCGGCGACGAACTACAACGAGGGCGACACGGCCACCCACGAGGTCGGTCACTGGATGGGGCTGTACCACACGTTCCAGGGCGGCTGCTCCGGTTCGGGCGACTACGTCTCGGACACCCCGGCCGAAGCGACGGCGACCTCCGGCTGCCCGGCGAGCAAGGACACCTGCACGTCGACGGGCAAGGACCCGGTCCACAACTTCATGGACTACAGCTACGACAGCTGCATGTACGAGTTCACCACGGGCCAGGCCACGCGGATGAACAGCTCGTGGTCGGCCTACCGCGCCTGACTCTCCCAAGTCCGTGAATGGCACATTGAGGGAACTTGAAGTCCCTCAATGTGCCATTCACGGCTTTCAGGCGACCAGCAGCGTCTTGCCGATCGTGGTGCGGGATTCCATCGCCGCGTGGGCGTCGGCGGCCTTCTCCAGCGGGAAGCGCTGGCCGATCACCGGCACCAAGCGGCCGGCCGCGGCTTCGGACAACGCCGATTCCGTGAACCCCCGCATGTCCGACGGGCTCCCGATCGAGTGCACCAGCGAGACGCCCCGCAAAGCGGCGTCCTCTTCGGACACTTCCGCCCACGAGCCGCCCGCGAGGCCGTACATCGCCATCCGGCCGCCCGGACGCAGGAGGCCGAACGCCGCCGTGCCGATCGCCCCGCCCACGCCGTCGAAGACGACGTCGACCTCGCCGGCCGCAGACGTCCAGTCCGCGGACAAGTAGTCGACCACGGCGTCCGCGCCCTGGACGTGGGCCACCTTCGCCGGCCCGCCCGCCGCGCCGACCACCCACGCGCCCGCAGCCTTCGCCAGCTGCACCAGCAGGCCGCCGACGCCGCCCGCCGCCGCCTCGACCAGGACCCGGTCGCCGGGCCGCACCCCGGTGGCGTGGACCAGGCCCGTCGCGGTCCGGCCGTCCGCGAGCAGCGCCACCGCCGCGTCGAGCCCCAGCGCGTCCGGCACCCCGAACACCGCCGCCGCGTCCACCGCGACGCGCTGGGCGTACCCGCCGGAACCGCCGATCGACGTCACCACCCGCTGCCCCGCGAGCCCCGGGTCCGCGCCCGGGCCGACCGCGCTGATCACGCCACCGACGCCGTTGCCGGGGACGATCGGCAACACCGGACGGAACGGTCCCGTCCCGGACCTCACCTGCGTCTCGACGAAGGTGATGTTCGCGAACGCCACTTCGACCAGCACCTGGCCGGGTCCGGGGACCGGGTCCGGCGCGTCCCCCGGCTCGAGCACTTCCGGCCCGCCGAACTCGCGCAACCACACAGCTCTCATGCCTCCACGCTGCAACCTCCAGCGAGGTCGAAGTCAACGGTCTTGTCCGCACAGCACCACGAATGCGTCGAAGAAATGTCCGCGCAGCACGATGACACCGCCGTCCGGGTGGTTCACCGTGAGTGGCACCACCGCGCCGAATCCGGACGCAGACCGACCCAGGAGGCCGACCGTGCGCATCGCTGTTCCCCGTGAAATCAAGAGGCACGAGTACCGGGTCGCGCTGACCCCGGCCGGGGTCCACGAGCTGGTCGGCCGCGGGCACGACGTCTTCGTCGAGACCGGCGCGGGCATCGGCTCGTCCATCTCCGACGACGAGTACGTCGGCGCCGGCGCGAAGATCCTCGCCACCGCCGAAGAGACCTGGGCCGAAGGCGAGCTCGTGCTCAAGGTCAAGGAACCCATCGCCGAGGAGTACCCCCGGCTGCGCGCCGACCAGGTGCTGTTCACCTACCTGCACATCGCCGCCGACCGGCCGCTGACCGACGCGCTGCTGGCCGCCGGCACCACCGCGATCGCCTACGAGACCGTGCAGACCGCGAACGGCGCGCTCCCGCTGCTCGCCCCGATGTCCGAGGTCGCGGGCCGCCTGGCCCCGCAGGTCGGCGCGTTCTCCCTGATGAAGCCGAGCGGCGGCCGCGGCGTGCTGCCCGGCGGCATCCCGGGTGTGCACCCGGCCCGCGTCGTCGTGATCGGCGGCGGTGTCGCCGGCCTGAACGCCGCCCGCGTCGCGCTGGGCCTCGGCTCGGACGTCGAGATCCTGGACACCAACGTCGACCGCCTCCGCCAGATCGACAACGACTTCGGCGGCCGCATCCGCACGGTGACGTCGACCCGCCTGTCGGTCGAGGAGTCCGTGCTGCAGGCCGACATGGTCATCGGCGCGGTGCTGGTCCCGGGCGCGAAGGCGCCGAAGCTGGTCTCGAACGAGCTGGTGGCCCGCATGAAGGCCGGCAGCGTGCTGGTCGACATCGCGATCGACCAGGGCGGCTGCTTCGCCGACTCTCGGCCGACTACGCACGACGACCCGACCTACACCGTCCACGAGTCGGTCTTCTACTGCGTCGCGAACATGCCGGGCGCGGTGCCCCGGACGTCGACCTACGGCCTCACCAACGTCACGCTGCCGTACGCGGTCCAGCTGGCCGAGCACGGCTGGAAGGCCGCGCTGCAGGCGGACGCGGCGCTGGCGAAGGGCCTCAACACGCACGCCGGCGCCCTGACGAACGGCCCGGTCGCGGTCGCGCACGACCTGCCGCACACGGCGCTGGAGACGGTTCTCGCCTGACCCTATTTCACCCGAGCGGGTTCCTGTCGTTCCTCGGCAGGGGCCCGTTCCCCTTTTGCCACCAGCCGCCTGCCGATCGCGATGGCGGGCAGCTCGACCCACCGTCGCAGGCCGCACGCGAAGAGCAGCGCGACGGCGGCGGTCGCGACGGCCTTGAGCAGGCCCGTCGGCAGCAGGAGCCCGGTCACGCCCGCGGCCCCGGTCTGAGCGAGGTAGAGCGCGTAGGACCGGTCACCGATGTAGGTGAGCGGACGGCTGGCGAGCAACCGCCGGACCGGACCCTGCGCGATCACCGCCACGAGCAGCAGCGCCGCGCCCACTGCGTAGATCGGGACGACGAACTGCCAGTAGCCGCCCAGCGCCTGCCCCAGCGGCTTGACCGACAGCTGCAGCACGCAGAACCCCAGCGCGACCGGCACCGCCGCGGCCGGGCTGGTCAGCGGCCGCAGCACGGCGAACCCGCGCGGGTGGTGCAGGGCCAGCGCGAGCAGGCAGCCGACGACCAGCGAGCCGTAGTGCACGGTCAGGCTCGCCCACTGGTGTGACGGCGCCAACGGCAGCACGCCGAGCACGAGACCCACCGCACCCGCGCCGATCAGCAGGCGCAGCGCGGCCTTCCCGGACTTCGCGAACGACGTCAGCACGAGCAGCGCGGGCCAGACGAGGTAGAACTTCTCCTCCACGCCCAGCGACCACGACGTCGGGTACGGCGTGTTGAAGTCGACGACTTCGTTGAAGAAGCTCAGGTAGTACGGCATCGCGTCGCCGAGCCGGCTGCTCCGGTAGGCGCCGGCGAGCGTCACGGCCAGCGCCGTCAGGCCCAGCAGCAGGAAGTACACCGGCATGATCCGGAAGACGCGGCGGACGTAGAAGTCGCGCAGCGAGATCCGGCCGGTGCGGTCTTCTTCGCGCAGCGCCAGCGTGGTGATGAGGAAGCCGGACAACACGAAGAACAGCTGGACGGCGATCCAGCCCTGCAGCCGGTCGACGACGGGCCCGCCGTAGTGGAAGAACACGACGGCCAGCGCGGCGAGCGCGCGCAGGCCGGTGAGACCGGGGAACCACGACGACGCCCGGTATTCGGCGTGGTCGAGGGGCCGCCAAGAGATGATCATGGCCGCAGCGTCGATCCCGGACGCTGAACGCAGCCTGAAGCGGGCTTAAGACATCTTCAGCTCCGGGAGCCGCACGACGAACCGGCTCCCGCCTTCGACCGCGGCCGTGCCGCCGTGGGCGCGGGCGATGTCGGCGACGATCGCCAGGCCCAGGCCGGATCCGCCGTCGTCGCGGGCGCGGGCGTCGTCGAGCCGGACGAAGCGGTCGAAGACGCGCTCGCGGTCCGCTTCGGGGACGCCGGGCCCGTCGTCGGTGACCGACAGCACAGCCCAGCCGTCCACAACGGACACCTCGACGACGACCCGGGACGCCGCGTGCCGCTGGGCGTTGTCGACGAGGTTGCGCAGGAGCCGTTCGAGCCGCGACCGGTGGCCACGCACGACCGGCGCCCCGCGGACCTCGATCTCCGCCCGGCCGGCCGCGACCGCCTGGACCACTTCGGACAGTGCCACGGGTTCGAGGCGGTCCGGCCCGGCGTGGTCGAGCTTGCCGAGCAGCACCAGGTCGGCGACGAGGTCCTGCAGGCGGGTGACGTCGAGCAGCGCGTTCTCGCAGGAGTGGCGCCAGTCGAGCCGGTCGGGGTGGGCCAGCAGCACTTCCAGCTGCGTCCGCAGCGACGCGAGCGGGGTGCGCAGCTCGTGCGACGCGTCGGAGGTGAACCGGCTCTGGCGCGTGACGGCCTCGTCGAGCCGCGCGAGCATGGAGTTCATCGTCCCGGCGAGGCGCGCGATCTCGTCGCCGGTGCGCGGAGCCGGGACGCGGCGGCTCAGGTCGTGCGCGCCGATCTCGGCGACCTCGCCGCGGATGGCCTCGACCGGGCGCAGCGACCGGCGAACGGCCAGCCACGCGATGACGCCGATGAGCAGTGCGACGGCGGGGACACCGGCCGTGAGCACGGTCCGGACGGAGTCGACGGCGGCCTGGCCCTCGGGGTCGATCTGCACGCCGGCGAACACGTCGTATTTGCTGTCGCCGCTGGTTTCGCGGACGACGTGCACGGTGAGGTAGTCGTCGAGCCCGCCCAGCTCGGGGGCGCAGCCGACGGACGCCCGGTCGGCCCGGTCGATCTCGTACGGCTTGAGCGTGATCTCCGTGTCGTACGCCGCCAAGGTGGCTTCGCGCAGCGCCGGGCAGGAGGCGACCGAGGTGCCCGAGCGGTCTTTCACCTCGTAGATCGAGTCACGCACGAGCAGCGTCAGGTCGGCGGGCCGGGCGCCGGTGTTGAGGAGCTGGACGATCGCGTCCGCGTGGGCATCGGCGAGCTGCGTGGCGGCGTTCCGGAGCCGGCTCTCCGCCTGGAGCACGAACCACACCGAGACGGCCCCGAGCGCGAGGGCCGAGGCGGCGAAGGCCGTCACCGCGACGCGGAAGCGGGTGGAGCGCGGGAAACTAGGCACCCGAGCCGACCACGTGGTAGCCGGCACCGCGGACCGTCCGGATGGTCTCGGCGCCGAAGGGGACGTCGATCTTGCGCCGCAACGCGCTGACGTGGACCTCGACCAGGTTGGCGGTCGCGGAGGCGGCGAAGTCCCAGAGGTTGTCGAGCAGCTCGGCCTTGGTGACGACCTGCCCGGGCCGTTGCATGAGGTAGGCGAGGAGGGCGAACTCCTTGCCGGTGAGGGTGATGTCGGCGGTGCCGCGCCGGCACGTCCGGCCGGCCTGGTCGAGCTCGAGATCACCCAGTTTGAGGACCCCCGGCCGGGTGGCGCCGCCCCGCCGGATGAGGGCGCGCAGCCGCGAGAGCAGGACACCGTAGGAGAAAGGCTTGGGCAGGAAGTCGTCGGCGCCGGTGTCGAGGGCCTCGATCTCGTCGTCCTCGCCGTCCTTGGCGGTGAGCATGAGGATGGGGGTGCTGTCGCCCTGGTCCCGCAGCCGCCGGCAGACGCGATAACCGTTCAGGCCGGGCAGCATGATGTCGAGGATGATGGCGGAGTAGGGATGCTCGGTGGCGAGCCACAGCGCATCCCGCCCGTTGTGGGCGACATCGACGGCATAGCCCTCGGCACTCAGCCCGGCCCGCAGGGCCTCGGCCAGCCGCCGTTCATCTTCAACGAGCAAGATCCGCACCGCGCAACGATGCCACAAGGTGTGCGGGGAAGCCCGGGAACGTAAGCGGCGACCCGCTCAACCAACCTGGGGGTCATTGGGAGCGGGCCGCCGAGTACCAGCTTAGAGGGCTTCCGCGGACTTCGCTGCACCGGGTCGGCAAGTCGAACGAATTCTTTACCAAGTTGATCTGCACCCCGGATGTCCCCGGTTGCGAAACCTCAGGTCAGCGGCTCACGTGGACCACGCAGGGCGACCGGAACCGGTTGCGGAACGTGACGAAGGTCGCTCTCGACGGGTTCGGCCGTTCCGTGCGCGCGGGCGGCGCGGGTAGGGCAGGATGACGCCGCATCAGCGGGAACGTAAGGGGACGGTATGCACGACGGCAGTGGCCGGATTGTGGTGCAGAACCTGAGCAAGCAGTTCGGCGCGGTGAACGCGGTGCAGAACCTCAGTTTCACGGTCGAGCCGGGTTCGGTGACGGGTTTTCTGGGCCCGAACGGCGCCGGGAAGACGACGACGTTGCGGATGCTGCTCGGGCTGGTGACGCCCACGGCGGGGCAGGCGACGATCAACGGGCGCCCGCACTCGCAGCTGGGGAACCCGGCGCGGATCGTGGGCTCGGTGCTGGAGAACGAGGGTTTCCACCCGAGCCGGACGGCGCGCAACCACCTCCGCGTGTACGCGGCGGCCATCGGGGTGCCGGACCGGCGCGCGGACGAGGTGCTCGGCCTCGTGGGCCTGGGCAGCGCCGCGGACCGGAAGGCCGGCGGCTTCTCCCTCGGCATGCGGCAGCGGCTGGCGCTGGCGACGGCGTTGCTGGGTGACCCGCAGGTGCTGGTGCTGGACGAGCCGACGAACGGCCTCGACCCCGAAGGCATCCTGTGGCTGCGCAACTTCCTGCGCTCGTACGCGCGGGAGCAGCGGCGCACGGTCCTGGTGTCGAGCCACCTGCTCAACGAGGTCGAGCAGCTGATCGACCAGGTCGTGATCATCAGCCAGGGCGTCACGCGGTACTACGGCTCACTGGACCAGCTGCGCAAGAGCCAGCAGTCGCGCGTGCTGGTGCAGCCGGCGGATCCGCCGGCGCTCGTGAAAGCGTTGCAGGAGAACGGCATCCAGCAGGTTTCGCCGACGCCGGACGGCCGGGTCGCGGTCGCCGGGTCGAGCGTCCAGCAGATCGGTGACATCGCCGCGAAGGCCGGGATCGCCGTCTACGGGATGCAGGAGGACCACGCCGACCTCGAGCGGATGTTCTTCCAGCTGACGCAGGGTCAGTACACCGGCGGCCCCCAGGGTCATCCCCCGCAGCCGCAGTACCAGGGCCCGCCGCCGCCCGGGTACCCGCCGCAGCAGTACCAGCAGGGCCCGCCGTCGGGCCCGCAGCAGCAACAGCAGCAGTACTGGGGAGGACCGCAGCAGTGATGGGGAACCTGATCAAGGCGGAGTTCCGCAAGACGCTGTCCCTGAAGACGTGGTGGGTGCTGCTGATCCCCCTGGCGCTGGTGGCGTTCTGGCTCACGTTCGCGTGGGGCAAGATCACCAACGACTTCGCGGACTTCCTGAGCTCGGACAGCGACGCCCGGCAGGTCACCCGGCTGATCGGTCTGGACCCGAGCCAGGTGCCGGTGGGGCTGCTGGCGCTGGCGCACGGCGTGAACCTCGCGCAGCTCGTCCCTGGGCTGTTCGGCATCTTCGCCCTCGCCGGTGAGTACCGCAGCAAGACGATCACGACGACGTTCTTGACCGCGCCGAACCGGATCTCGGCGTTGACGGCGAAAATGCTCACCTACATCGCGTGGGGCGCGATCTACGGGCTGGTCAGCTTCGGCGTCTCGGCGATCGCCGTCATGTCGTCGGTCGACTCGGGCCGCTGGCCGTCGGCGGGCCAGTGGCTGGCCGCGCTGGGCGGGACGATCCTGGCAGCGGTGCTGGTGACGTTGTTCGGCATCGGGTTCGGCGCGGTGCTGCGCAGCGTGCCGCTCGCGGTGGTGCTGTTCCTGGTGTGGTTCCTGATCGTGGAGAACGTCCTGGTGATCCTGCTCTGGGGCCAGACGACCGTCCTGGGCGGGATCCTGCCGAACGGCACCGCCAACGGGATCGTCGGCGGGATCGCCGCGGACGCGTTCGGGTTCAACTCGCTCAACCTGCCGGACGACGTCAACTCGGGCGCCCAGTTGCTGCTGCAGTACACGGCGGCTGCTCCCGGCGTCCTGTCCTGGTGGGCCTCGGCGTTGATCTTCTTCGCGTGGACGATGGTGTTCTTCGGCCTCGGCTGGGCGGGCAACCAGAAGCGCGACATCACGTAGTTTCACCCGTCCGGAAAGGCCGTCTCGAAGTCTTCGAGGCGGCCTTCTCCGCGTTCGGGGAAATATTTTGTCGGTGGCGGCGCTTACTGTGACAACGTGACCATCGCTCCGCCCCGCACCCGTCAAGAGCTCCCACCCGCTGAGACCGTCGGCTGGGTCCGCCGGCTGTCCGCCGCGGCCTGGGAGCACCGCGCCATCGTCGTGCTGTCGCTGCTCGCCGCCGTGTTCAGCGTCGGTGTGCAGGCCGCGAGCCCGCTGCTGGTGCGCACGGCGGTGGACGACGCGGTGGCGGGGCAGACCGGTGCGCTGCCCGGGATCGCCGTCTTCCTGGTGGCGTTGCAGCTGGTCGCGTTCGCCACCGCCTTCCTGCGCCGGTACTTCGGCGGGAAGCTCGCCCTCGACGTCCAGCACGACCTGCGCCAGCGCGTCTTCAACGCGGTCTCGCGCCTCGACGGCGGCAAGCAGGACGCGCTGCGCACCGGCCAGGTCGTCTCGCGGGCCATCTCCGACCTGCAGCTGGTCACCGGGATCCTGATGCAGGTCCCGCTCTCGTTCGGTTCGGTGATCTTCGCGCTGCTGTCGTTCGCGGCGATGCTGTGGATGTCGCCGGTGCTGACGCTGATCGCGCTGGTCGTCACGCCCGCGGTCGGCATCGTCATCGCCCGCAGCCGCAAGCGCCTCTTCCCGGCGACGTGGTCGGCGCAGCAGCGCGCGGCGGACGTCGCGCAGCAGGTCGAAGAGACCGTCACCGGCGTACGCGTCGTGAAGGGCTTCGGCCAGGAGACGCGGGAGGTCTCGAAGCTCGAAGGGACCGCGCGCAAGCTGTTCGCGGAGCGGCTTCGCGCGGCGAAGCTGTCGGCAGTGCCGACGGCGACCACCGCGGCCCTGCCCGCCGCCGGCCAGGTCGCCGTGCTCGGCATCGGCGGTGTCCTCGCGCTGAACGGCTCGATCACCCTCGGCACCTTCCTCGCCTTCGCGACCTACCTCGCGACGCTGATCGGCCCGGCCCGGATGCTGTCCGGCCTGGTCGTGCAGGCCCAGCTGACCCGCGCCGGCGCCGAGCGCGTGTACGAGCTGATCGACGCGCAACCCGAGGTCGTCGACTCGCCCGACGCGCGGCCGCTGCCGCCGGGGCCGCTCGGCGTCGAGCTGGCCGACGTCCGGTTCGGCTACACGCGGACCGACCCGGTGCTGGCCGGGCTGTCGGTCACCGCGAACCCGGGCGAGACCCTCGCGCTGGTCGGCACCGCGGGCTCCGGGAAGTCGACGATCTCCCTGCTGCTGCCCCGGTTCTACGACGTGCACGCGGGCTCGGTGCGGGTCGGCGGCCTCGACGTCCGGGACATCCCGCTGCGGCAGCTGCGGCAGGCGATCGGTGTCGTGTTCGAGGAGGCGTTCCTGTTCTCTTCGTCGATCCGGGACAACATCGCGTACGGCCGCCCGGACGCGAGCGAGGACGAGATCGTCGCGGCCGCGCGTGCGGCGGAGGCGGACGAGTTCATCCGCGCCCTGCCCGACGGCTACGACACGCTGGTCGGCGAGCGCGGGCTGACGCTGTCGGGCGGCCAGCGGCAGCGGCTCGGGCTGGCCCGGGCGCTGATCACCGACCCGCGGATCCTGATCCTGGACGACGCGACCTCGGCCATCGACACCGTCACCGAGGCGGCGATCCACGAGACCCTGCGCTCGGTCACCGCGAGCCGCACGACCCTGCTGATCGCGCACCGGCGCTCGACGCTGGCCCTGGCCGACCGGATCGCGGTGCTGGACGAGGGCCGCGTCGTCGACGTCGGCACCGAAGACGAGCTGATGGCGCGCTGCCCGCTGTTCCGCGAGCTGGTCGCGGGCCCGGGCGACGACGTCGAGGAGAAGCACCGCTGCGAGGGCCTCGACTGCGGCCCGGCCGGGATCACGCAGGCGCTGTGGCCGCGGGACGAGAGCCGCGACGAGGTCGACGACCTGGCCGACGCGGCCCGCCAGCGCAGCGGCGACCCGAACAGCAGCGGGTTCGTCGGCGGGGGCGGCGGCAGTGGCGGCCTGGACGTGCCGCCGACACCGGAGCTCATCGAAGGCGTGCGCAAGCTCCCGCCCGCGGCCGACGAGCCGCGGATGTCCGATGTGGACGTCACCGCGCCCGACCCCGGCTTCCGGCTGGCCCGGCTGCTGCGGCCGGTCCGCCGGCCCCTGGCGCTGGTGATCGGGCTGGTGGCGGCGGACGCGCTGGCGTCGATCGCGCTGCCGGGGCTGTACCAGTTCGGCGTCGACCACGGCGTCCGCGCGGGCGTGGAGTGGATGATCTGGCTGGCCGCCGGGATCGGCGCCGTGGTGATCGCGGCCGACTGGCTGGTGGTGTTCGCGCAGACGCGCCTGACCTCGCGGGTCGGCGAGACGGTGCTGTACGCGCTGCGCGTCCGCAGCTACGCGCACCTGCAGCGGCTCGGGCTCGACTACTACGAGCGGGAGCTGTCCGGGAAGATCATGACCCGGATGACGACGGACGTCGACGCGCTCTCGACGTTCCTGCAGACCGGGCTGGCGACCGCGGTGGTCAGCGCGCTGACCCTGGCCGGGATCACGGCGGCGCTGCTGATCACCGACGCCGGGCTGGCGCTGTTCGCGCTGGCGATGGTGCCGGTGCTGGCGGTGGCCACGGTGATCTTCCGGCGGGCGGCGTCGAAGGCGTACAACGAGGCCCGCGAGCGGGTCAGCGTCGTCAACGCGGACATGCAGGAGAACATGAGCGGCCTGCGCGTCGCCCAGGCGTACACGCGAGAAGACCGTTCCGCGGAAGCGTTCGCTTCGCGCAGCGACGACTACCGGCGCTCGCGGCTGCGGGCGCAGCGGTACGTGGCGACGTACTTCCCGCTAGTCGCGCTGATGTCCGACCTGGCGATGACGACGGTGCTGGTCGCGGGCGCGAACCGCGTCTCGGCCGGGACGCTGTCGGCCGGCGTGCTGCTCGCGTTCCTGCTGTACCTGCAGCAGTTCTTCTCGCCGATCCAGCAGCTGTCGTCGGTGTTCGACGGCTACCAGCAGGCCCGCGTCGGCCTGAACCGGATCGGTGACCTGCTGCGGACGCCGACGTCGGTGCCGGCGGCGGAGAACGCCGTCGCGACGCCGGCCCGGCTGCGCGGCGAGGTGTCGTTCAAGGAGGTCGACTTCTCCTACACCGGCACCGAGGCGAAGGCGCTGGAGCAGTTCTCGCTGGACGTCGCGGCCGGGGAGACGATCGCGCTGGTCGGCGCGACCGGCGCGGGCAAGTCGACGGCGGTGAAGCTGGTGGCGCGCTACTACGACGTCACCGGCGGCGAGGTCCGGATCGACGGCACGGACGTCCGCGAGTACGAGCTCGCCGGGCTGCGGCGCCGGATGGGCGTGGTGCCGCAGGAGGCGCACCTGTTCTCGGGCACGGTGGCGGACAACGTCCGCTACGGCCGCCCGGCGGCGTCCGACGCCGAGGTGGAGGCGGCGGTCCGCGCGGTGGGCGCGTTCGACGGCGTCGCGGCCCTGCCGGCGGGCTTCCTGCAGCCGGTGGGCGAACGCGGCCGGTCGCTGTCGGCGGGGCAGCGGCAGCTGGTGGCGCTGGCCCGCGCGGAGCTGGTGGACCCGGACGTCCTCCTGCTCGACGAGGCGACGGCGGCCCTGGACCCCTCGACGGAAGCGGCGGTCCTCCGCGCGACGGAGACGGTGTCCCGGCGCCGCACGACGTTCGTGGTGGCCCACCGCCTGGCCACGGCGGCCCGCGCGGACCGCATCGTGGTCCTGGACCACGGCCGAATCGCCGAAACCGGAACTCACGAAGAGCTGCTGGCGGCGAAGGGCCTCTACGCCCGCCTCTGGTCCCTCGGCTGATCCGGATCTCGCGTGATCGAGCCCGTAACTCGCGTGATTGAAGCCGGATCTCGCGAGTTACGGCTCCAGTCACGCGAGTTACGGCTCTGATCACACGACTTTCGTCCCCAATCACGCGGGATACGGGTTCGCGCACGGAGGAAGCCGTGGCCGCGGTCGCCGCGCGCTGGGAGCATGGCGGGCATGTTCGAAGAGAAGCGGGTCCCCGACCGGCAGGTCCGCGCGGCGCAGACCGGGACGACGGTCCGGGTCTACCAGGCCTGTTCGCCCGCGGTCGCCGACGCCGCGCTCGAGAAGCAGACGTTCGCGGAGCGGGGCGGGACCACGTGGCTCGTGCCGTCGTTCCGCTGGGCGGCCTACGGCAGCGGCAACGGGAGCAAGCCCGGCCAGGAGCGCATCCTGGCCGTCGACCTCACCCGCGACGGCTTCGAGCAGGCTCTCTCCCGGTCGGCCGGCGGCTCGGTGCTCATCCAGTGGGACGCGGAGCGAGACCTCGACCACACGCCGCTGAACTTCGAGGCGATCCGGATCGGCCTGACCGGCGAAGCCACCGACCACTACGCCGAGGAATGGATCCAGTCGATCACCGACGTCACGCCCGTCATGCGCGACATCTCCGGCCTCCTCGCCACGGACCAGCTGCACAAGGCGGTGAAGCTCGTCCCCCACGAGCCGCCGTACGAGCTGCCGGCCGAGCTGGCCAAGGCCGTCGACGCCACCGGCTAAGGCAGCGCCCGCCACTTCAGCGAGCCCATCCCCGCCGCCTCGACGTCCGGCCGCGAAGCCCACCGGACCGTCCCCGGACGGACGTGGACCCCGGCCCCGACCAGCCAGTCCGGCTCGTCGGGCTCGACCCACTCCATCTCCTCGAAGTCGGCCAGCGTCGGCCAGACCGCCTGGCACGAGTCGCAGCGCAACACGACCGTGCCGGACTCCGTCACCAGCGGCCGCACCAGGCCCTGGTCCCAGAACGAAGGACATTCGACCAGCCACATCCGCCCAGTGGAACGCGCCGCGGTGAACGGCCGACGGCAGGTCAGAGAACCCCGGAAAAAGAGCCCGCGAACCCTGTACCGGGTACAGCGCTTAAGGTTCCCTTAGCACATCTTGATCGTGTCAGTGACCGATCCCCTAGTGCGCCACGCCTCACACAGGCCGGTTCCATCACATCGCGGTCACCGAGGGGGTTAGCCTGGTAGGCGCATCAGCGGATTCATGATCGAGATCGAGACGGATAGAGGCGAGCCCCAGCCGTGTCCAGCAGCAGCCCTGCGTCACAGTTCGGCCCCAACGAGTGGCTGGTCGAAGAGATGTACGACCAGTTCCTCGCAGACCCATCTTCAGTCGATGCCGCGTGGCACGACTTCTTCGCGGACTTCAAGCCGACGCAGAACGCGCAGGCCAAGGCGGACAACGCCCGGCAGCAGGCCGAGACCAAGCCGGCCACCAACGGCCAGGCGGCGCAGCCTTCGGCCAAGGCCGTGCAGAACGCGGAGTCGGCGGCCAAGCAGGCGTCGACCAAGCCGGCCCCCGCGAAGGCGGCCCCGAAGCCGGAGCCGAAGGCCGCGCCGAAGCCGGCCGCCGCCAAGGCGGAGCCGAAGGCCGACGCGAAGAAGGAAGAGCCGGAGTCGAAGCAGCTGCGCGGCGCCGCGGCCGCCATCGCGAAGAACATGGACGCCTCGCTGAGCGTCCCGACCGCGACCAGCGTGCGCGCGGTCCCGGCGAAGCTGATGGCCGACAACCGCATCGTCATCAACAACCACCTCAAGCGCACCCGCGGTGGCAAGATCTCCTTCACGCACCTCATCGGCTACGCCATGGTGCGGGCGCTGAAGAACTACCCGAACATGAACCGGCACTACCAGGTGATCGACGGGAAGCCGTTCGCGATCACGCCGGAGCACGTCAACTTCGGGCTCGCGATCGACATGAAGGGCAAGGACAACTCCCGCACGCTCGTCGTGGCTTCGGTCAAGGGCTGCGAAGACATGTCCTTCCTGCAGTTCTGGCAGGCCTACGAGGACATCGTCAAGAAGGCCCGCAACAACAAGCTCACCGCGGACGACTTCGCCGGCACCACCATCTCGCTGACCAACCCGGGCGGCATCGGCACCAACCACTCGGTGCCGCGCCTGCAGGCCGGCCAGGGCGCCATCATCGGCGTCGGCGCCATGCAGTACCCGGCGGCGTTCGAGGGCACCAGCGAGAAGACGCTGGTCGACCTCGGCATCAGCAAGATCATGACGCTGACCTCGACCTACGACCACCGCATCATCCAGGGCGCGGAGTCCGGCGAGTTCCTCAAGCGCATCCACCAGCTGCTGCTCGGCGAAGACGGCTTCTACGACGACGTCTTCACCAGCCTGCGCCTGCCGTACGAGCCGATCCGCTGGGTCGCCGACATCCCCGAGGGCCCGGTCGACAAGACCGCCCGCGTCATCGAGCTCATCGACGCGTTCCGGATGCGCGGCCACCTGATGGCCGACACCGACCCGCTGAACTACCGCCAGCGCAGCCACGCCGACCTGGACGTCCTGTCCCACGGCCTCACGCTCTGGGACCTCGACCGCGAGTTCCCGGTCGGCGGCTTCGCCGGCCAGGAGCGGATGAAGCTGCGCGACATCCTGGGCGTGCTGCGCAACTCGTACTGCCGCACGGTCGGCATCGAGTACACCCACATCCTCGACCCCGAGGAGCGCCGCTGGATCCAGGAGCGCGTCGAGATCCCGCACGAGAAGCCGGACCCCGCGGTCCAGAAGTACGTGCTCTCGAAGCTGAACGCCGCCGAGGCGTTCGAGACGTTCCTGCAGACCAAGTACGTCGGCCAGAAGCGCTTCTCGCTCGAGGGCGGCGAGACGGCGATCCCGCTGCTCGACACGCTGCTGGACAAGGCCGCCGAGCACGAGCTCGACGAGGTCGTCATCGGCATGCCGCACCGCGGCCGGCTGAACGTCCTGGCCAACATCGTCGGCAAGCCGATCAGCCAGATCTTCCAGGAGTTCGAGGGCAACCTCGACCCGGGCCAGGCGCACGGTTCCGGTGACGTGAAGTACCACCTCGGCGCCGAGGGCAAGTACTTCCGGATGTTCGGCGACGGCGAGACGAAGGTCTCCCTCACGGCGAACCCGTCGCACCTGGAGACCGTCGACCCGGTCCTCGAAGGCATCGTCCGCGCGAAGCAGGACCTCCTGGACAAGGGCGGCGAGGGTTACACCGTGCTGCCGGTCCTGATGCACGGCGACGCGGCCTTCGCGGGCCAGGGCGTCGTCGCCGAGACGCTGAACCTGTCGCTGCTGCGCGGGTACCGCACCGGCGGCACCGTGCACGTGGTCGTCAACAACCAGGTCGGGTTCACGACCGCGCCGGAGCACTCGCGCTCCAGCCAGTACGCCACCGACGTCGCGAAGATGATCGGCTCGCCGATCTTCCACGTGAACGGTGACGACCCGGAGGCCGCGCACTGGGTGGCCAAGCTGGCCGTCGAGTACCGCCAGGCGTTCCACAAGGACGTCGTCATCGACCTGATCTGCTACCGCCGCCGCGGCCACAACGAGGGCGACGACCCCTCGATGACGCAGCCGGCGATGTACGACATCATCGACACGAAGCGTTCGGTGCGGAAGACCTACACCGAGTCGCTGATCGGCCGTGGGGACATCTCCGTCGAAGAGGCCGAAGCCGCGCTGCGCGACTTCTCGAGCCAGCTGGAGCACGTCTTCAACGAGGTCCGCGAACTGGAGAAGCACCCGGCGAAGGCGAGCCCCTCGGTCGAGGAGGAGCAGCAGGTCCCGGCGAAGGTGTCGACGTCGATCACCAGCGAGACGCTGGAGCACATCGGCGACGCGTTCGTGAACGTGCCGGAGGGCTTCACGCCGCACCCGCGCGTCAAGCCGGTCATGGAGCGCCGTCACAAGATGTCGCGCGAGGGCGACATCGACTGGGCGTTCGGCGAACTGCTCGCGTTCGGGTCGCTGGCGCTGGAAGGCCGGCTCATCCGGCTGTCCGGCCAGGACTCGCGGCGCGGCACGTTCACCCAGCGGCACTCGGTGTTCATCGACCGCAAGACCGGCCAGGAGTACTCGCCGCTGCAGAACCTGGCCGACGGCCAGGGCCGCGTGATGATCTACGACTCGGCGCTGTCGGAGTACGCGGCCGTCGGCTTCGAGTACGGCTACTCGGTGGCGAACCCCGAGTCGCTGGTGATGTGGGAAGCGCAGTTCGGTGACTTCGTCAACGGCGCGCAGACCGTCATCGACGAGTACATCTCCTCGGGCGAGGCCAAGTGGGGCCAGCGCTCGGACGTCGTGCTGCTGCTGCCGCACGGCCAGGAGGGCCAGGGCCCGGACCACACGTCGGGCCGCATCGAGCGGTTCCTCTCGCTGTGCGCGGAGGGCTCGATGACGGTGGCGGTGCCGTCCACCCCGGCGAACTACTTCCACCTGCTGCGCCGGCACGCCCTCGACGGCATCCAGCGCCCGCTGGTCGTCTTCACGCCGAAGTCGATGCTGCGCAACAAGGCCGCGACGTCGGCGACCAGCGACTTCACCGGCCAGTCCCGGTTCATGTCGGTCATCGACGACGTGACGCCGGACCCGGCGAAGATCCGCAAGGTGCTGCTGACCTCCGGGAAGCTGTACTGGGAGCTGGTGGCGGAGCGGACGAAGCGCGAGGCGGACGACGTCGCGATCGTGCGGATCGAGCAGTACTACCCGCTGCCGAAGAAGAAGCTGCTGGCGGCCCTGGAGCGCTACACCAACGCGACGCAGGTCACGTGGGTCCAGGAGGAGCCGGAAAACCAGGGCGCGTGGCCGTTCTTCGGCCTGAACCTGCCCCGGAAGTTCCCGGAGGTGCTCTCGGGCCTGCAGGTCGTGTCGCGCCGCCCGATGGCGGCGCCGTCGGCCGGCTCGTCGAAGGTCCACGAGGTGGAGCAGAAGGCGCTCATCTCGAAGGCGTTCGACTGATCGCTTGATGGTCCGTGAAGGCCACCTTGAGGAACTCTGAGTTCCTCAAGGTGGCCTTCACGGCTTTCGGGGGACGCCGGTGAAATCGGCTTTCGCCCGCGGCCGGTTCAGGGCAGGGTGGCGACCATGCTGATCCGCCGCGAGACGCCCGCCGACCGGACCACGGTGTACGCGATCCACAGCGAGGCTTTCCGGCGCGAACCCGACGTCACCCCGGTGGAGGCCCCGCTGGTGGACGAGCTGCGCGCGGACGGCGACCTGCTCGACGCGCTGTCCCTGGTGGCCGTCCGCGACGGCGAGCTCGCCGGGCACGTGTGCTGCAGCCGGGCCCGCGTCGGCGAGGACACGACGTCGGCCGTCGGGCTGGGGCCGCTCGGCGTGCTGCCCGGTCACCAGGCCGTCGGCGTCGGATCGGCGCTGGTGCACGCGGTGCTCGCCGCGGCGGACGCGCTCGGGTACGGCGTGGTCGTCCTGCTCGGCAGCCCGGCGTACTACGCGCGGTTCGGCTTCGTCACGGCGTCGACGCTCTCGATCACGGCGCCGGATCCGGCCTGGGGCAAGCACTTCCAGGCCCGCACGCTCACCGGCTACAAACCCACGCAGGCGGGCGCGTTCGAGTACGCGCCGGCGTTCTCCCGGATCTGAGGAGCCTTCGCATGTACGCACCGAGCTCGTCCGTCGGCGTCCGGATCAACCGCGAACAGCCACCGTCGCGGCTGGTGGAGCTGGCACGCCAGGCGGAAGCTGCGGGTCTCGACGAAGTCTGGCTGGTCGAGGACTGTTTCTGGGCGGCGGGGATCGCGACGGTGGCCACGGCGCTGGCGGTGACGTCGACGATCAAGGTGGGCATCGGGGTCCTGCCGGCGGTGGCCCGCAACCCGGCGATCGCGGCGATGGAGCTGGCGGCGCTGGCGGAGCTGCACCCGGGCCGGCTCATCGGCGGGCTGGGCCACGGGGTGGCGTCGTGGATGCGCCAGATCGGCGCTTACCCGGCTTCGCCGCTGGCGGCGTTGGACGAGACGCTGGTGGCGGTCCGCCGGCTGCTGGCGGGCGATCGGGTGACCGCGCAGGGCCGGCACGTCGCGCTGGACGAGGTGGAGCTGGTGTTCCCGCCGGCTGTCGTGCCGCCGGTGCTGGCCGGGGTGCGTCGTCCCAAGTCCTTGGCGGTGGCGGGTTCGTCGGCGGACGGCACGATCTTGGCGGAGCCGTCGCCGCCGGAGTTCGTGCGGACGGCCTTGGCGGGGATCGCGGCCGGGCGTTCTTCGGCCGGTGCGCCTCCTCACCATGCCGTGGTGACGTACAACTGGCTCGCGCTGGGTGACCCTGAGCGGGCGCGGCTGACGGTGGCGGAGTCGTTGACGCCGGGGGCGCGGGTGCAGGTCGAGGGGCTGCCGTTCGCTTCGGAGCTGCTGGAACTGGTCGATTCGGCGTCCACTGTGGACGAGTTGGCGGCCGGGCTGCGTCCCGAGTGGCTCGCGCGGCTGGCCGTCTGCGGGGATCTGGACCAGTGCGTGGCCTCGGTGCGTGCGCTGCACGAGGCCGGGAGCGGATCCGTGGTGCTGCTGCCGCTGCCGGAGGAACCGCCGGAGCGAGGCATCGAGGACGCGGGCCGGGTGGCGGCGGCCCTGCGCGGCTGACGGCCGAAAAGGAGTTCGCGCGGGCCCGGCCGCGTGTCAGGATCGAACCATGCCGGTCGACCCGCACCTCCTCCTGGCCTTCATTCTGACCACCATCATCGCGATGGTGACCCCCGGCCCGGACATGCTTTTCATCCTCGGCTGCGGCATGCGCGGCGGCCCGAAAGCCGGGCTGCTCGCCACCGCCGGGGTCGCCACCAGCGAAGCCATCCACGTCGCCATCGCCGCTGCCGGGCTCGCCGCGCTCTTCGCCGCCGTTCCCGTCGCCTTCACCGTCGTCCGCGTCACCGGCGCCGCCTACCTCATCTACCTCGGCGTGCAAGCCATCCGGAACCGGAAGCCGCTCGTCGAGCGGAACAGCGACCGCGCCTACCTCAGCGGCCTGCTGACCAACCTGCTCAACCCGAAGATGGTCACCTTCACCATCGCCTTCCTCCCGCAGTTCATCGACCCCGCGCGAGGGCACGTCTGGCTGCAGTTCGCGATCCTCGGCGCCATCATGATCGTGTTCGAGTTCC
Organism: Amycolatopsis sp. NPDC051371; assembly: GCF_040682155.1. NCBI lineage: Bacteria > Bacillati > Actinomycetota > Actinomycetes > Pseudonocardiales > Pseudonocardiaceae > Amycolatopsis > Amycolatopsis sp. NPDC051371. The sequence continues at coordinate 134,045 of NZ_JBFBAG010000005.1, read as the reverse complement.
TCGTCGACGGCGCCGTCGGGGTGCTCGCCGGCCGGATCGGCGGGTGGGTGCGCCGGAAGAAGAACCAGCGCCGCATCGAGGTCGCCACCGGGGGCATCTTCATCGGCCTCGGCGTGAAGTTGGCCCTCGACTAGGACTTCAGGTTGTTGCGCGCCAGGAAGTCCTCGGCGATGTCCAGCGGGTTCCGCTTCTGCTCGGTGAACTCGACGTTCAGCTGAGTCAGCTGCTCGGTCGTCAACGCCGCCGAGACGCGGTTCAGCGCGGCCACCTCGGACGGCGACAGCGTCCCGCGCGCCACCAACGGCACGATGTTCTGCGCCGGGAACATGTTCTTGTCGTCGACCAGCGGCACGAACCCGTTCGCCGCGATCGTCGACGACGTGCTGAACAGGTCCGCCACCTGGACGTCACCCGACTTCAACGCCGCCACCGTCACCGGGCCGCCCGTGTCGGTCGTGCGGATCTCCTTGAACTCGCAGCCGTAGAGCTTCTTGATCTGGTCCTTCCAGCGGCTGCTCCACTGGCCCGGGCCGCCGAACACCAGCCCGCCGCAGCGCCGCCCCAGGTCGGAGAAGGTCTTGACGCCCGAAGAAGCCAGCTGCGCCCCGACGACCAGGAGGTCCTTGTCCTCGGCCGGCGCCTGGTCCAGAACCTCGAACCCGGCCGGAACCTTCTGACGCAGCTGCGCGTAAACGTCCTGTGACGCCGTCGCGGACGTCTCCTTGTCGAAGTACCGCAACAGGTTCCCGCTGTAGTCCGGCACGACCGACAGCGACTTGTCCTGCAGCGCCTTGACGACGACCTCGCGGCTGCCGACCGGCGGCCGCACGGTCACGTTGGTGGCGCCCGCGTTCTTCAGCGCACCGGCGTAGATCTGCGCCAGCAGCAGGCTTTCCCCGACGTCGGACGCGCCGATGATGATGTCGCCGTTCGACCCGCCCTCGCCGCCGCCCGCCAGCGGGTTGCCGCAGCCGGCCACCAGGACCAGGACAGCGGCGAGCAGACCCAGCCGTTTCATGCCGTCACCTTCTTGCCGGTCGCCGCCGCGGTCGCGAGCCGGACGCCCCGGGGAACCAGGGCCCGGTTCAGCAGCGCGAAAAGCAGGTCCAAGACGATAGCCAGCAGCGTCGTCAGCAACGCGCCCGCGATGACTTCGGAATAGTCCAAAATGGCCAGTCCGTCGAGCAGGAACCGGCCCAGGCCACCGAGTCCGACGTACGCGGCCACCGCGGCGGTCGCCACGAGCTGCAGCACGGCGTTGCGGATGCCGCCGAGCACGAGCGGCAGCGAGATCGGCACCTCGACCTTCCAGAGCCGCTGCCAGCCGGTCATCCCGACACCCTCGGCGGCGTCGACGACGCCGTGGTCGGTCGCCTGCAGCCCGGCGTACGTGCCGGCCAGGATCGGCGGCACGGCCAGCACCACGAGCCCGATGATCGTCGACGTGACGCTCTCGGTGAACAGCAGGAACAGGAACGTCACGAGCCCCAGCGTCGGCAGCGCGCGGATCGCGTTGCCCGCGCTCACCAGAGCGACGCCGCCGCGTCCGGTGTGCCCGACGAACAGTCCTAACGGGACAGCGATGACCAACGCGATCACCAGCGACAAAGCGGTGTAGCCGAGGTGCTCCAGCAGCCGCTGCGGGATGCCGTCCGGACCCGACCAGTGCGCCGGGTCGCCGAACCAGTGGAAGAGGTCGGTGATCATGCGGCAGTCACCCGTTCCCACGGCGTCAGGAGGTTCCGGATCCCCACCAGGACCAGGTCGACGACCAGCGCGAGCAGCAGCGTCAGCACGATGCCGACGACGATCGGCGAGAAGTACTCGCGCTGGAACCCGTCGGTGAACAGCACGCCGAGGCCGCCGGTGCCGATCAGCGCGCCGACGCTGACCAGGCTGATGTTGCTCACCGACGCCACCCGCACGCCGGCCGCGAGGACCGGCACGGACAGCGGCAGTTCGACGGCGAAGAACTTCCGCACCGGTTTGTAGCCGACCGCCGTCGCGGCGGCGATCACCGACGGCGCCACCGCGTCGAGCGCGTCGAGCACCGGGCGGACCAGCAGCGCCGTGGTGTAGATCGTCAGCGCGACGACGACGTTGACGCTGTCCAGGATCTTCGACCCGATCAGGCCGGGGATGACCACGAACAGCGCGAGCGACGGGATCGTGTAGAGCAGGTTGGCCAGCACCGTCAGCACCTGCCGGGCCGGACGCCAGCGGTGGCCGAGCCAGCCCGCGGCGATCGCCAGTACGATGCCCAGGACCAGCGGGAGCAGCGCCAGGTAGACGTGGTCGCCCAGGTCCCCGAGGATTTCGACGCGGGTGTTCCCGCTGCTCAGGTACTGCCCGAGCTCGTCGAAGAAGCTCATGACGCCTGCGGGGTCGCCTCGATCACGTCCAGCACTTGCCTCGCGACCACGCCGCCGAGCACACGGTGGTCTTCGTCGACGACCACGCCGAGGCTGGCGGGCGAGGACAGCGCGGCGTCGAGCGCGCCGCGGATCGGCGTCCCGTGGATCCACAGCGAACCGCCGGCGACGAGGTCGTCTTCGGACAGTGTGCCGTCCACTGTGGAGTTCGGCCGCAGCCAGCCGCGGGGTTGCTTGTCGGCGTTGACACCGAGCCGCCAGCCGTCGCTCGCGGACACCGAGGAGCCGATCTCGACCAGCTCGATCTCCTTCACCTCGACGCCCTCGGCGGAGAGGAAGGACAGACCGCGGTAGCCGCGGTCGCGGCCGACGAACGACGCGACGAAGTCGTCAACGGGGTGGCGCAGCACGTCGGCGGGCGTGCCGTACTGGGCGAGCTTGCCGCCGACGCGCATCACCGCGACCTTGTCGCCGAGCCGCACGGCCTCGTCGATGTCGTGGGTGACGAACACGATCGTCTTGCCCAGCTGCGACTGCAGCCGCAGCAGTTCGTTCTGCAGGTCCTCGCGCACGATCGGGTCGACCGCGGAGAACGGCTCGTCCATCAGCAGCACCGGCGAGTCCGCGGCGAGCGCGCGGGCGACGCCGACGCGCTGCTGCTGGCCGCCCGAAAGCTGGGCCGGGTACCGCTTGCCGAGCTCGAGCGGCAGGCCGATGGTCTCGAGCAGCTCGGCGGCCCGCTTGCGCGCCTTCGCCTTGTCCCAGCCCGACAGCAGCGGCACGGTGGCGATGTTGTCCAGCACCGTCCTATGTGGAAAGAGGCCGGCGTGCTGGATGACGTAGCCGATGCCGCGGCGCAGCAGCGCCGGGTCGCCCTCGGCGACGTCCTTGCCGTCCAGCAGCACCTGGCCGCCAGTGGGCTCGACCATCCGGTTGATCATCCGCAGCGACGTCGTCTTGCCGCAGCCGGACGGGCCGACGAGCACGGTGATCGTGCCGTCTTCGACCGTCAGGTTCAGCTTGTCGACGGCGACCGTCCCATCCGGATACTGCTTGGTCACGTCGCGGAATTCGATGGTCACTTGCCCACTCCCCATGTCCGGTCGTTCGACCGTAGCCGAGTCGGCGACCGTTGGCACGCTGTTCCGAGGGGTGGTGACTACTCTCAGAGTCCGTGAACGCACTCGACGACGTCCTCGCCAAGCACGGCGTCGGCGTCCGCCCGCTGTACCGCGTCATCGACCTCCTGCGCACCGGCGACCACGACCTCGGCGAGCTGGTGCGGCTGAGCACAGCGCCGCGTCGCAGCGTCGAAGACGTCCTCGCGGCGCTGGGCGACGACCTCGACCGCAGCGGCGACCGGCTGCGGATCTCCCCCGGCGTGGCCGCGTCGTACCTGCAGTACAGCGCGCCGCGGTACGCCGACCCGCTCGACGAAGCCGTCGCGGCGCACGAACTGCTGCCGAAGGTCGCCGAGTGGGTCGCGGAGGTGCCGCCGCCGCTGGCCGCGCTCGACCACGTGCAGGCGACGCCGGAGACGGTGCTGCGCCGCGCGTTGTGGCTGGACGCGCGCTACGACCTCGCGTCGGCGCGGGTGCTGTTCCTCGGCGACCACGACCTGACGTCGCTGGCGGTGCACGCCGTCTGCCCGGCGGCGTCGCTGACGGTCGTCGACCTCGACGAGCGCGTGCTGGCCTACCTCGACGAGCGCTCCGGGCGCGAGATCGTGGCCGCCCACGCGGACCTGCGCATCGGCCTGCCGCCGGCCTTCAACGGCGCGTTCGACCTGGTGTTCAGCGATCCGCCGTACACGCCCGAGGGCATGGGCCTGTTCGCGGCCCGCGGGGTGCAGGCGCTGCGGGAGCCGTCCGAGGGACGGCTGCTGTTCGCGTACGGCTACAGCCCGCGGCACCCGGCGCTGGGCGCGCAGGTGCAGCGGTCGCTGGCGACGCTCGGGCTGACGTTCGAGGCGATCCTGCCCGATTTCAACCGCTACTTCGGGGCGCAGGCGATCGGCAGCGCGGCGGACCTGTACGTCTGCCAGCCGACGGCGAAGGCCAAGAAGATGCGTGGCGGCAAGGGAAAGTCCGCGATCTACACGCACGGCCCGCAGTCGGTGGAGGCGTCCGGGACGAAGCCGGCGCTGCTGGAGAAGCTGAAGGAGATCGCGGTCTCGGGCGGGCTTTCGCCGGAGACGCGGCCGGTGGACTGGTCGATCTCCGGGCCCGAGGGCGACGCGGTCGCGATGGACCTCTCGGCCGACCCGGGCCCGTGGCTGCTGCGCACCCTGCTGGGCACGAACGCCCGGCGCCTCGCGCTGCTGGTGCCGAACGCGCACCCGGACCTGGCGGACGAACGGTCCCAGACGGCTCTTTCGGAGCTGATCCGGGGGAAGTACGCGCTGCGGTACCTGCGCAGCACGCCGGACAACCGGCACGCGGTGGTGGTCGCGGACGCCGTCGAGAACCAGGACGAAGTCCTGACGCGCGCCCACGCCCGGCTCGCGAACGTCTCCCTGGGCGTCCCGGAAGACCTGACGGACCTGCGCCTGGTCGACGTCCCGAGGCATCGCCTCCCCGATCTGCTGGGCTGACAGCGCCCCAATGTGGCCTTCGGTGCGTCTGACGCACCCAAGGCCGCCTTGGGGCGCTCGGGTCAGTCCGTGACGCCGTCGGCCTGCGCCGCCTTCGCCACCGCGGCCGCGACCTCGGGGGCGACCCGCGGGTCGAGCGGCGAGGGAACGATGCGGTCCGGGCCCAGGTCGTCCATCGCCACCGACACGATCGCCTCGGCGGCCGCCAGCTTCATGCCCTCGGTGATCGCCCGCGCGCCGGAGTCCAGCGCGCCGCGGAACACGCCCGGGAACGCCAGGACGTTGTTGATCTGGTTCGGGAAGTCGCTGCGCCCGGTGGCCACGATCGACGCGTAGCGCGACGCCACCGCCGGGTGCACCTCCGGGTCCGGGTTGGACAGTGCGAACACGATGCCGCCGCCCGCCATCCGGCCGAGCAGCGTCTCGTCGATCGTCGCGCCGGACAGGCCGAGGAACACGTCCGCGCCCTCGAGCGCCTCCGCCAGCCCGCCCTGGAGACCGGCCTTGTTCGTCGTCGACGCCAGGCGCTCCTTGATCGGGTTCAGGTTGTCGCGGTCCGGATGGATGATGCCGCGCGAGTCGAGGACGGTGACGTCGCCGATGCCGGCCTCCTGCAGGATCCGCGCGCACGCGACGCCCGCCGCGCCGGCGCCGGAGACGACCACGCGCTGGTCGGCGATCGCCCGGTCGAGGACCAGGTTGGCGCCGCGCAGCGCGGCGAGCGTGACGATCGCCGTGCCGTGCTGGTCGTCGTGCATGACCGGGCAGTCGAGCGCCTGCTTGAGCTTGTCCTCCAGCTCGAAGCACCGCGGCGCGGAGATGTCCTCCAGGTTGACGGCCCCGAAGGACGGCCGAAGCCGCACCAGCGTCTCGACGATCTCGTCGACGTCGGTGGTGTCGAGCACCAGCGGGATCGAATCGAGCCCGCCGAAGGTCTTGAACAGGACCGACTTGCCCTCCATGACCGGCAGCGACGCGCTGGCGCCGATGTCGCCGAGGCCCAGCACCGCCGTCCCGTCGCTCACCACGACGACGAGCCGGTCCGCCCACGTGTAGCGCTTGGCCTTGGCCGCGTCCTCGGCGATCGCGCGGCTCACCTTCGCCACACCCGGGGTGTACGCGATCGAAAGGTCACGCGGGCTGGAAATCGGGCGGGTGGCCGCCACCGAGAGCTTGCCGCCCTCGTGCCCGGTGAAGATCTCTTCGTCGGTGACCGGCGCTCCGGCGCCGGTGGGGTCGCTCATGGGGATTCCTGTCGTCGTTTCCGTCATTCCCCCAGTGGGAATGACGGAACTCGCGGATCGGACTTGGGTCACTGGAATTTCTCCTGGGCATGCGAGCTGGGACCACGGTCTGCAGGGGACACCGTGGTGATTCCCGGCACGGCAGCCCAGCGCGGTAGCGCCGGCCTGTCGGCGAGGCGTCACGTCGGCCATCGGTGCCGTGGGTCTGGCGATGGCCGCGGACGCAGCGGTCCAGTCAGTGTGACAGGTCTTGTCCCGAAGGTGACCCCTCGGTGCGGTTGACGTCACACCGGACCCCTATTCCGGGCAATTGCCAAGACGTCCGTTCGGTTTTTTAACCGCCCGATATGGTGACGCCATGGAATTCCGCCGGCTGAGCGTCCCGGACGCCTTCGAGTTCTCCCCCCGGGCGTTCCCCGACGAACGAGGCCTGTTCGTCGCCCCCTTCCAGGAGGAGGTCCTGCGCGACGCGACCGGGCACCCCCTGCGGCTGGCCCAGGCGAACCACAGCGTTTCCCGGCGCGGCGCGATCCGCGGCATCCACTTCGCCGACACTCCCCCCGGCCAGGCGAAGTACATCTACTGCGCGCGCGGTTCGCTGCTGGACGTCGTGGTGGACATCCGCGTCGGCTCGCCGAGCTTCGGCACCTGGGACGCCGTCCGGCTCGACGCGGACCGGTTCAACGCCGCCTACCTCGCCGAAGGCCTCGGGCACGGCTTCATCGCCCTCGAGGACGACACGGTGATGGCCTACCTGTGCTCCGAGCCGTACAACCCCACGGGCGAGCACGGCATCACCCCGCTCGACCCGGCGCTGGGGCTGCCCTGGCCCGCAGACATCGAGCCGATCGTGTCCGAGAAGGACCGCACGGCGCCGACGCTGGCCGAGGCCCAGGAGCAGGGCCTGCTGCCGTCCTACCAGGACTGCGTCGCGTACTACGACAAGCTGCGCTCGGCGCACTGAGCACAGCGAGACCTCCACCGCTCCCGCGGCCGCGATCTGGCCGCTCTGGGCCGACACCGACCGCTGGCCGGAATGGGACGCGGGCGTCCGGTCGGTGGTCCTCGACGGGTCGTTCGCCGTCGGGACCACCGCCGATCCCGTTCACGCTGACCGAGGGCCGGAGCTTCACCGACGAGACCCGGCTGCCCGACGCCCACCTGCGGTTCGAGCACGTGCTGACCGACGTCGACGGCGGCACGCGGATCACCTACCGCGTCACCATCGATGGGCCCGAAGGCTTCGGTGAGCAGGTCACATCGGACACCCCGGACGCGATGCGCGCGCTGGCTCGCCTGGCCGAGACGACCCATGCGGCATCCTCACGGGCATGACCGCCCCGGAGTCCCGCCTGCCCGGCCCCGAGCGCAGTCCCGGCTTCCTGCTGTGGCGCGTGACGCTGGCCTGGCAGCGGGCGATGCGGGCCGCGCTGGCCCCGCACGACCTCACGCACGTCCAGTTCGTGCTGTTGACCACGACGTGGTGGCTCACCCGCTCGGGCGAGCCCCCGACCCAGCGGCAGCTGGCCGAGCAGGCCGGCACGGACACGATGATGACCAGCCAGGTCGTCCGCAAGCTGGCCGACCGCGGCCTGCTGGCCCGCGCCGACGACCCGGCCGACGCCCGCGCGAAGCGCCTGGAGGTCACCCAGGCCGGCCTGGACCTGGTCGCGAAGGCCCTGAAGGACGTCGAAGCCGCCGACGCGTCGTTCTTCGAAGGTGTCGACGACGGCTTCACCGACTCACTGGCGAAGCTCAGCCCTTGAGGTCTTCGGCGAGGACGCGCTCGATGTTGCGCTCGGCCAGCGCCGTGATCGTCACGAACGGGTTGACGCCGGTGCTGCCCGGGATGAGCGAGCCGTCGGTGACGTACAGGTTTCGGCAGCCCTTCACGCGGCCGTAGTCGTCGGTCGCCTCGCCGAGCACGAGCCCGCCCAGCGGGTGGTAGGTGAAGCGGTTTTCGAAGGTGCGGGTGTCGCCGAACAGGTCGTAGCGGTAGATCGTCTTGTTCGCCCGGTTGACCTGGTCGAACAGCGCCTTCGCGGCGTCGATCGACGGCTGCCCCTGCGACGCCGTCCAGTCCAGCTTCGCCGAGTCGCTCGCCGCGTCGTAGGTGAAGTGCCCGCGTTCGGGGTTCTTCGTGATCGCCAGGTAGAGGCTGACCCACGTCTCGAGGCCGGCGGGCACCGGCGCGATCTCGGCGAACGCCGGGTGGACCGGGTCGGACCAGTTGTCGATGCCGAGCGCCGGCATGCCGGACTGCAGGCTGCCGGTGGTGTCCCAGACGTGGTTGGCGCGGCCGCACATGACGTTGCCGTTGGTGCCCCAGCCCTGCCCGACGGCTTCGCCCAGCTCGGGGAGCCGTCCGGTGTCGCGGGCGCGCACGAGCAACTCGGTCGAGCCGACGCTGCCCGCGCCGAGGAACAGGTACTTCGTGGTCACGTGCCGGGCGCCCAGGACAGTGCCGTGCTCGTCGATCTCGCGGACGACCAGCGTGTACGTCCCGTCGGGCTGCCGGAGGATCTCGCGGACCTCGCGCAGCGTCTCGATGGTCACCCGGCCGGTGCCGAGCGCGGCGGCCAGGTAGGACTTGTCGAGCGAGCGCTTCCCGTGGTTGTTGCCGTAGATGACCTCGGACGCGTCCGCCGAGCGCGGGACCTCCCCGGCTTCCTCGCGCCGCAGGTAGTCCAGGTCGTACACGCTGGGCACGAACACCGTGCCGAACCCGGCCCGGCGCGCGGCCTTCCAGGAGACGCGGGCGTACTGGTACGACCGGCACGTCTCGAACCAGTCCGGGTCGACGACGTTGACGCCCAGGGCCGCGTTCGCCCGCGGGAAGTACTTGCCGTACATCTCGCCGGCGTCGACGCGCGGCAGGATCTCCTCGAAGTAGGACCGCTTCGGTGTCACGGCCATCGCGCCGTTGACCAGGGACCCGCCGCCGACACCGCGGCCGAGGTACACCGCCATGTCGCCGAAGTTCACCCGGTCGAGCACGCCGGCATGGCGGCCGATGTCGCGGTTGGCCAGGTCGAGCCACAGGAACGACGCGAGCGGCGCTTCGGTGCGGTCCTTGAACCACATCGCCCGCTCGTCGGGCTTGAGCATCGAGCAGAAGACTTCGCCGTCGGCACCGGGCGTGGTCCACAGCTTGCCCATCTCGAGCATCAGCGTGGGGATCCCGGCCTCGCCGAGCCTCAAGGCCGTGACGGCGGCGCCGTAGCCGGTGCCGATCACCACCGCCGGCGAATACTCCGGCAGCGGTGATGCGGCGGCGGGCCGCGTCGAGACCGTGGTCAGCCCGAGGGCGGCGGCGGAATTCAGGGCGGCGAGGCCGAGGAATCGGCGGCGGGAAAACACAGACATGGGCCCGAGCATGCCCGAGTTCAGTAAACAGTGTTAACTAAATGGAACGTGTTTCACCCGACGGAGGGAATCTCCGGACTTCCCCTGGGGGCGATCCCGGATGTCCGGGCCGCGCGGGACGAGCAGGCTCACGGCCATGAAACTTCTCGCACTGGGGGCGGCCGCGGTCGCCGTGGCCGCACTGGGGGTCGTGCCCGGGACGGCGTCCGCCGACGAGCTGCCGACGTTCGACTTCACGGACTGCCCGGCACCGCCCGCGAACGCCGACCCGGGCACGTGGCGCTGCGAAGCATTTGTCTCGCAAGGGAAACTGACGATCGACGGCAAGGAGATCCCGCTCGGGGAAATGCGGCTGACGTTCAGCGAAGGCCGGCTGAACGGCCAGTACGCGCAGGTGTTCGGCTCGATGCGGCACGCGCCGGCGCGCGTTCCCGGCCTGGCCGGCGCGACGATCCAGCTGCGGTACGGCGGTCACTCCGACTTCCAGAGCAACGACGAGCGCCGCGGCGAGCTCGACGTCTACGCCGTGGTGCAGCACCCGTTGCTGCGCAAGGACTGCAGCATCGGCTCGGCGTCGGCACCGCTGCACACCGTCGTCCACGACGACCCGGCCGTGCCGCCGCGGCTGATCTCGGACAACCCGAAGACCGCGTACTTCGGCGTCGTCGACCCGGACCTCGCCCTCCCGGCGACCCAGGGCTGCGGCGCGCTCGGCAAGCTCGTCGACCGGCGGCTGGGCCTGCCCTCGCCGTCCGGCGAGAACGCGTTCTACCAAACGACGTACGTGCAGTACAAGCCGCTCTAGCGCTTCTTCGGCGTAACCCAGATCGTGATCGTCCCGGTGACCACCGGCTTGCCGTTCCTGTCCGAAATGGTCACCGGGACCCCGAGCTCGAAACCCTCGTCGCCGAACTCCGGCAGCTCCGGCAGCGACGCGACCGCGCGCAGACCGGTCTCGGCCTTCGCGACGTACTGGACGTTCATGCCCTTCGGCAGCCAGCGGTGCGTCGCGGGCACCGTCGCCTCGGCGAGCATGCCCATCGCGATCTCGGCGAGGTTGCAGGCGGCGATCGCGTGGAACGTGTGGATGTGGTTGTAAACACCCCACCACTTCGGGGCGGTGACCTCGCAGTGGCCCGGCCGCAGCTCGCGCACCGAGGGCAGCACCGTGCGGAAGTACGGCACGCGCAGGCACATCGCGGCGCTGAACAGCTGTTTCCCGCCCGGCTTGGCGGCCAGCTTGTGCCAGAGCGCGAACGTTTGCGTGTCGGACATGAAGGTCTCCTCGAGCTAAGCTACTGATCAGTAGCCAACCAGACGACCTGCCGCCGCGCAAACCGCCGGATATATTCGCCGACGTGGCGAACCGTCTCTTCCTCCTCCGGCACGGACAGACCGAATGGTCGCTGAACGGGCGGCACACCGGCCGCACCGACATCCCGTTGACGCCGGCCGGGGAAGGCCAGGCGCTGGCCGCGGGTGGCACGCTCCGGAGCCTCGTCGGCGGACCTTCGCTGGTGCTGTCGAGCCCACGGGCGCGCGCGCTGCGGACCGCCGCGCTGGCCGGCCTGCGCGTCGACGACGTCACCGACGACCTCTCGGAGTGGGACTACGGCGACTACGAAGGCGTCACCACGCCGAAGATCCGCGAAACCGTGCCGGGCTGGACGGTCTGGACCCACCCGATCCCCGGCGGCGAAAGCGCTTCGGAGGTTTCCGACCGCGCCGACCGCGTGCTGGCGCGCGCCCGCGGTGACATCGAAGCCGGCGACGTGATCCTGGTCGGGCACGGGCACTTCAGCCGCGTGCTGGTGGCCCGCTGGCTCGGCCTGCCCGCGACGTCCGGCGTCCACTTCGGACTGGACGCGGCCGGCATCGCGGTGCTCGGCGACGAGCGCGGCGAACCCCAGATCGAACACCTCAACCTGCCGCCCGCCCTGGAGGACTGACGTGCCCGACGACCGCATCCGCCGGATCCGGCCCGACGACGTCGAGGCCGCCGTCGGCCTGGCGTACGCGCTGGCCGACTACGAGCGCGCCCCGGACGAGTGCCACCTGACGGCTCCCCAGCTGCACGAGGCGCTGTTCGGCGAGGCGCCCAAGCTGTTCGGGCACGAGGCCGAAGTGGACAGCGAGATCGCCGGCTTCGCGGTCTGGTTCCTCAACTACTCGACCTGGCGCGGCGTGCACGGGATCTACCTGGAGGACCTGTTCGTCCTGCCGGCCCACCGCGGATCCGGCCTGGGCAAGGCCCTGCTGGCGGCGCTGGCGGCGGAGTGCGTCGCGAACGGCTACGGCCGGCTCGAGTGGTCGGTCCTGGACTGGAACCCGGCGACGGAGTTCTACAAGGCCCTCGGCGCGGTCGCGATGGACGAGTGGACGGTCAACCGCCTCACCGACGCACCCCTGCAGGCCCTGGCCGCCCAGGCGTAACCCGCGTGACCCGAGCCGGATCTCGCGTGATCCGAGCCGTCATTCGCGTGATTGGGGCCGGAACTCGCGAGTTCCGGCCTCAATCACGCGAGTTCCGCTCTCAATCACGCGAGTTACGGGCCTGATCACGCGAGTTACGGGTTCAGTCTTCTTCGTGGCCCTCGCGCTCGGCGCGGCGGCCGGCCAGCCCGCCGCGTTCGGCGGCTTCCGTCTCCGTCTCGCCTTCGCGCAGGCCCAGCGCCCACGCCCGCGACGGCCGCCGGAACAGCAGCACCAGCGTCGCGATGCCGAACAGCGCGATCGGCACACCCCACGCCGGCTCGCCCGACGGGCCGAGCAGGTACCAGCCCAGGCCGACCACGATCAGCGCGATCACCACGCCCGGCGAGCGCGCCCAGGTCTGGCCGAGGACCAGCCCGGCCGACGCGGCCAGGAACGCCAGCGCCACCACGATGAACGTGCCCGACTCGACGTAGATGTTGTTGCCCGGCTGCGCGGGCGAGCCCAGGCCGTTCACCAGCACGACCACCCCGAACACCAGCAGGGCGAGCGACGGCACCGCGGTGACCACGCCGGCCAGCCGGACCTCACGGGGAGCGGGCGAGAGCTTCACTGCGACGGCCTTCCGGAAGTCTTTTTCGCGGGAGCACAGTGGACTCGACCAGGGCGAGTCACCGTGCGTGAGCTGATTCGATCGTATGCCACCCGGTCGGCCGTTTTCGCGGGACCGCCCGGGCGCTGAGAATTCAGGTGTCGTCGATGAGCGGGCGGTCGCCCGGGTGCACTTGTCACGACGAGCGAACACTCGTCACGCGAAGGAGGGCCGCCCGGCACAGGGTCACAGGTGCTGTTCGGCGCAGTTCGGGACCACCGTGCCCCGGTGCTTCCGGTCACCTTGCGCCGTCGAGAGGTTCTCGGGGCGGTGAGCGTCACTTACCCTGCGGTGGTGCGCGCAATTCTCGTCGTGAACCCCCAGGCCACCTCGACCACCGCCGGTGGCCGGGACGTCCTGGCGCACGCGCTCGCCAGCCAGGTGAAGCTCGACGTGGTCGAAACGGACTACCGCGGGCACGCCATGGCCATCGCGCGCTCGGCCGCGCGGGACGGGATCGACCTGGTCGTGGCCCACGGCGGAGACGGCACGGTCAACGAGGTCGTCAACGGCCTGCTGGCCGACGCCGACGGCGACCCGGCCGAAATCGGGTCGGTCCCCGCGCTGGGCGTCGTGCCCGGCGGCTCGGCCAACGTGTTCGCACGCGCCCTCGGCATCTCCGCGGACCCCGTCGAGGCCACCCACCAGCTGCTCAACGCGCTGGAGAACGACCGCTCGCGCCGAGTCGGGCTCGGCCTGGCCGACGGGCACTGGTTCACCTTCAACTCCGGGCTCGGCTGGGACGCCGACGTCGTCGGCCGGGTCGCGAAGCGCCGCGGCAAGCAGACGACCGCGGGCCTCTACATGCGGGCCGCCGTCCGCTCCTATTTCCGGCCGCCACTGGGCCGGCCGGCCCTCACCATCCGCGTCCCGGGTGAAGAACCCACCGAAGCGCTGACCGCTTTCGTGTCGAACACCGATCCGTGGAGCTACCTGGGCGAGCGTCCCGTCCACCTCAACCCGGGTTGCTCGTTCGAGACGGGATTGGGTTTGTTCGCGTTGAACGGTCTGGGGTTGCCCACGGTGTTCAAGCATGTACGGCGTGCTTTGGCTACGAAGAGCAACCAAAAAGGGAAACGTCTCGTGCGTCACGACGACGTGCCGATGATCCGCATCGACGCAGCTGAACCGGTAAACTTCCAGGTGGACGGCGACCTCGTCGGCCAGCGGACCAGGGTGGAATTCTTCAGCGTCCCGAACGCACTCAGGGTAATCGTGTGACGACGGGACCGCTGATCGCCTGCGGCAAAGTGCAATCTGCCGTTCGTCGACGCAGAAGCTCCACTCACCGCATCAGCCTTCCCTTCGGGCGGCTGTTTCGGAGAGAAACCGCAGGTCAGAGGGGTCGCTCGGCCGGGTGACCTGACTCACCGATCTTCGGCAAACCCTTGTCGAAAGCGGTGCTTCGTGAAAGCATTCACAAGCACCCAAGAACACGACCGCCATTGACGACTGTGGCGCGGCCCTCCCGCGCCATATGAAGGAGCTCACGAACATGGACTGGCGCCACGACGCGGCCTGCCGAGACGAGGACCCCGAGCTGTTCTTCCCGGTGGGAACCAGCGGTCCTGCTCTGTCGCAGGTAGCTCAGGCGAAGGCCGTGTGCCACCGCTGCACCGTCGCTTCCGACTGCTTGGCCTGGGCTCTGGCCAGCGGACAGGACGCGGGCGTGTGGGGCGGTATGAGCGAAGACGAGCGACGCGCAGTCAAGCGCCGCCGTACGCACATCGGCACGCGTACCAACGCCTGAAGTTCTTCTCGAAGCACCAGCTTTACCCCGAACCGCGCAGGAAATTCACCCGGCGGGCATTACTGTGCCCATGCCGTCTGGGGTGATATCTACCCGGTTCGAGTTTAACAACCGAGGCGAAACCACCCGGCAACGGGTGCGCTGAAACCTCACCAGGACTTCAAGTCCTCCCGTGAACGTTGAACGGCCCGGCACACGAGCACCACGTGCCGGGCCTTCAACGTGCCCGGGTTTTCTCCGCGATCCGCACCCGATCACGTTCACCGAGATCGGAATGCCCGGCGGTGATCGTGTCCAAACGCGACGGTCTAGAGCCGCCTCGAAAGAGGGATGCGCAGTGCGGCTTCGGTTCCCGTCACCCGGGTGGACGACGCTTCGACGCGCACCTTGCGCAGCGACAGCGAGCCCCGCAGCTCGGACTCCACCAGTGTCCGCACGATCTGCAGGCCCAGGCCGTCCGAGCGCTCCAGCGAGAACCCCGCCGGCAGGCCGCGCCCGTTGTCGCGGATGACGACGTCCAGCCAGCGGGCCGAACGCTCGACGATCAGCTCGACCTTGCCCGACCGGCCCGCCGGGAAGGCGTGCTCGATGGCGTTCTGCACCAGCTCGGCCAGCACCATCACCAACGGCGTCGCGATCTCCGCGACGACCACCCCGAACGAGCCCTTCCGCTTCAGCCCGACCTGCGACTCCGCCGTGGCGACCTCGCCGACCATCGGCAGCACGTTGTCGAGGAGCTTGTCGAGGTCGACGCGTTCGTCCACCGAGATCGACAGCGCCTCGTGCACCAGCGCGATCGACGTCACCCGGCGCACCGACTCCGCCAGCGCGAGCCGCGCCTCTTCCGACGACGTCCGGCGGGACTGCAGGCGCAGCAGCGCCGCCACCGTCTGCAGGTTGTTCTTCACCCGGTGGTGGATCTCGCGGATGGTCGCGTCCTTCGAGAGCAGTGCTCGGTCGCGGCGCTTGACCTCGGTGACGTCGCGCACCAGCACCAGCGCGCCCGCCGCCTGGCCGGCCGGCCGCAGCGGCAGCGCGCGGAACAGCACCACCGCGCCGCGCCGCGAATCGGCCTCCGTGCGGCTCGACGGCTTCCCGTCGAGGGCCTCGATGATCCGGTGCGACACCTCGGTCGCGTCGAACGGGTCGCGGATCAGCGACCGCGTCAGCGGCGCCAGCCGGGTGCCGACCAGGTCGGATTCGTGCCCCATCCGGTGGTAGGCGGACAAGCCATTCGGGCTGGCGAACACGACGGTGCCGCTCGAATCGAGGCGGATCAGCCCGTCCCCCACCCGCGGCGAGGTGTGCGTGTCGGTCGCGTTGGTGCCGCTCGGCGGGAACGTGCCGTCGACGATCATCTGGCACAGGTCGCCGGCACTGCCCAGGTAGGCGATCTCCAGCGGACTCGGCACGCGCGGCGCAGCCAGGTTGGTCTCACGGCTCATCACGGCGACGACGTCGTCGTGGAACCGCACCGGGATCGCCTCGCGCCGCATCGGCAGGTCGCGGTACCAGTGCGGGTCTTCCTCGCGGCAGATCCGCGCCTCGCGCATGGCCTTCGCCAGCTGCGGGTGCTCCTCCACCGTGAACCGCGTGCCGACGACGTCCTCGGGGTGCGCGGTGGGCGCCGTCGTCGGCCGCGCGTGCGCGACGCAGACGAAGTCGCCGCCGTCCGGCTGCAGCTCCTCGGTCACCGGGACCCAAAGCAGGAAGTCCGCGAAGGACAGGTCGGCCAG
The DNA here is from genome assembly GCF_040682155.1 of Amycolatopsis sp. NPDC051371. Classification (NCBI taxonomy): domain Bacteria; kingdom Bacillati; phylum Actinomycetota; class Actinomycetes; order Pseudonocardiales; family Pseudonocardiaceae; genus Amycolatopsis; species Amycolatopsis sp. NPDC051371. Next base: position 117,899 of record NZ_JBFBAG010000005.1, on the reverse strand, counting down.
CAGCTGCCACTCCGCGACGACGGTCTGCAGGTGGTCCGCGGCCTCCCCGGGGAGGCCGGTGTTGTCGGCGAGCAGTTCGGCGAGCGTGGACACGGTTATTCGACCGTCCCGAGGACGTCACCCTGCTGGACCCGGTCGCCCTTCACCACGGTGAGGCTGGTCAGCGTGCCCGCCTTCTCGCTCACGGCGGGCAGTTCCATCTTCATCGACTCCAGGATCAGCACGGTGTCACCGGCGTTCAACGCGGCGCCCGGCTCCGCGACGACCTGCAGCACGGTGCCGACCATCTCGGCCCTGATCTCGGCCATCCGGCACCCCTCCTCGCGCTCGCCCGGCCACCCCATCCAACCAGAACGGGACGTCATGACACACTTGAGAGGTTGACCAGCTTTGACGACGAGGAGTGAACATGTCGAAGCGCGCCCGCAAGCGTCGCAGCCGGAAGAAGAACAGCGCGAACCACGGCGGTAAGCCCAACTCCTGAACCCGGCGTCGGCACGCAAAAAGGCCCCCACACCGAGGTGCGGGGGCCTTTCGTCGTGCTCGGACGCTATTCGGAACGCTGCTCGAGGGTGATCTCGGTGCGTTCGACCGTGACGCCGCCGCGGGTCGCGACAGTCTGACGGATCGACGCGCGCAGCCGGCTCTTCAGCTCGGCCGGAGCGTGGTCACCGCCACACTTGCGGGCCAGCAGCTGCTTCAGGTGCTCGTCGATGCCGTACTCCTCGAGGCACGGCGGGCAGTCGTCGATGTGGGCGCGCAGGGCGGCGTCCCGCTCGGGGCTGCACTCGCGGTCGAGGAGCAGGTAGATGTCGGCGAGCGCCTCTTCGCAGCGGACCTTGTCGGACGCGCCCTCGCACATGTCGTTCATCGCCCCGCCACCTCTTCCTTCGCGCCGCGGATGAAGCCGCGCTCGCGCGCGACGTCGGCGAGCAGGTCGCGCAGCTGGGCGCGGCCGCGGTGCAGGCGGGACATCACGGTGCCGATGGGGGTGTCCATGATCTCGGCGATCTCCTTGTACGCGAAGCCCTCGACGTCGGCCAGGTAGACGGCCAGCCGGAACTCCTCGGGCAGCTTCTGCAGCGCGGCCTTCACGTCGGTGTCGGGCAGGTTGTCCATCGCCTCGACCTCCGCCGACCGCAGCCCGCTCGAGGTGTGTGCCTCGGCCTTGGCGATCTGCCAGTCGGTGATCTCCTCGGTGGGCTGCTGGACGGGCTGCCGCTGCCGCTTGCGGTAACCGTTGATGTAGGTGTTGGTGAGGATGCGGTACATCCACGCCTTGAGGTTCGTGCCCGCCTTGAACGACGCGAAGGCGGCGTACGCCTTGAGGTAGGTCTCCTGGACCAGGTCCTCGGCATCGGCCGGGTTGCGCGTCATCCGCATCGCGGCCGAGTACAGCTGGTCGAGCAGCGGCATCGCGTCCCGCTCGAAACGCTCGGCGCGCTCGGCCTCGGTCGTTTCTTCCGGCGCTGGGTTCTGCGTGCTCGGCAAACCGTTCCCTTCCCGCTCGGCGTCGATGCGCGTGCGCGCATACGGCGACGTCGAGTTTACGCGGGGGCCGGGCACACCGCGGTTCGCCGGTGCCTCAGGGCGGCGGCGGCTGCGAGAGCGTGTGGTGGCGAGGGTTGGTGTCACGTCCCGTACAACCGATCGGGGGGTGCGGGCATTCCCTAGACTCCGGCCCATGGCTGGCAAGGGCACCCCGGCGACGGCGTTGCTGTCGAAGCAGAAAGTGGCGCACACGCTGCACGCGTACGACCACGACCCGCGCGCGGAGTCGTACGGTCTGGAGGCGGTCGAGGCGCTGGGCCTGGAGCGCGCCCGGGTGTTCAAGACGCTGGTGGCCGAGGTGGACGGCCGTCTCGTCGTGGGCGTGGTCCCGGTCACGGGACAGCTGGATCTGAAGGCTCTGGCGGCCGCGGCGGGCGGCAAGAAGGCCAAGATGGCCGATCCGGCGGCGGCTCAGCGGGCTACCGGGTACGTGCTGGGCGGGATCTCGCCGCTGGGCCACCGGAGCCGGCTGCCGGTGGTGATCGACGCCTCGGCTCCGACGTTCGAGACGGTCTTCTGTTCGGCCGGCCGGCGGGGGCTGGAGGTGGAACTGGCACCGGGTGAGCTGATCCGGTTGACGTCGGCGGTGGTGGCACCGATCGGGGCTTGAGCCGCGGACTACGCGCTTGTTGGCCGGCCGCCAGCGCCCCAATGTGGCGTTCGGTGCGTCAGACGCACCCAATGCGGCGTTCGGTGCGTCAGACGCAACCAACGCCACGCCACATTGGGGCGCTCGGGACCGGCTCAGGCCAGCGGCCGCAGCACCCGGGACAGCCACTCCGTCGCCGCCCGCGAGACCGTCTCCAGGTCCTTGCCCAGGTTGTGGTCGCCGTCCACCAGGACCAGCTCCTGGTGCGCCCCCACCTTCGGCCGGCCGAACGGGTCGCGCTCCCCCTGGATCACCAGCGTCGGGACCTCGACCGCGTCGAACTCCGGCTGTCGCGTCTTCTCCGGCCGGCCCGGCGGGTGCTCCGGGAACGCCAGGCAGAGCACCGCCACCGCCTGCCCGGCCGACGCCGTCCGGCAGGCCACCCGCGCCCCCGACGAACGCCCGCCGAACACGAACGGCAGGTCGTCGAAGCGCTCCGAAAGCTCGTCCGCGATCGTCAGCCACGCCGTGTCCAGCTGGTTCGCCGGGGCCGGCGCGCGGCGGCCCGCCACCTTGTACGGCTGCTCCACCAAGGCCACGTGCACCCCGGCCGTCTGCGCCGCGCGCGTCACCGCGACCAGGTCCTTCGCGCCGAGGCCGCCGCCCGCGCCGTGGCCGAGCATGAGTACCGCCACGCCCTCCTCGGCGCAGTGCAGGTAGACCCGGGCCGGGCCGTACGCGGTGTCGATCGTGAGGGCCGTCATGACTTCGGCGCGTCGAACAGCGCACCCTCGTCATCGAGCTGCTGCCGCGGGTCGACACGCTCCAGCAGCTCGGGCCCGTTGTTGCGGACGTTGTTCACCTTGCTCGAGATCGGCCGCAGCTCCAGCGACGCCACGATGTCGTCCGGGGTCGGCACCAGCAGGTCCGTGACATCGTCGCGGTCCGGGTCGAGCCAGCCGTCCCAATGCACCTTCGGGACGATCAGCGGCATCCGGTGGTGGACGTCGGTCAGCTGGCCGGCGGCGTCGGTCGTGATGATCGAGAACGTGATCAGCGGCGCCGCGTCCTTGTCGTCCTTCGGGTGCCAGCTCTCCCAGATCCCGCCGAACGCGATCGAGGAGCCGTCCGGCTCCGTCATGTAGAACGGCTCCTTCTCCTTGCCGGTGCGGCGCCACTCGAACCAGCCGTCGGCGGGCACCAGGCAGCGGCGGGACACCAGCGCGCGCCGGAAGGCAGGCTTCTCGGCGGCCGTCTCGGCGCGCGTGTTGATCATCCGCGAGCCGACCGACGGGTCCTTGGCCCAGAACGGCACCAGGCCCCACTTCATCATCCGCAGCGAGCGCTCGGCGGGCTCGTCCTCGAGGACTTGGCCGTCTTCGTCACGCGGGTGCCGCTGCACGACCGTGACCACGTTCTTCGTCGGCGCGACGTTGTGGTCCGCGCGCGCATGACCTTCGGTGAGGTCGATGGCCTCGAACTCTTCGATCAGCTTCGCCGGGTCCTTGGTGGCGGCATAGCGGCCGCACATCGCCAACCTCCTCGCCGCGTGAGAAACGTCCGGGACGCCATCGTTACACGCAGGCCAGGGCCGTGGCGAGCGGCGTGGGATCATTCGGGTGGCACCGGCGCACGAGAGGACGAGGGTTTGGCGCGCAACGACTGGAGCAAGCTGGACGAGTCCGACGTCCGCGTGCGTCCGGGCAAGGGCACGAGGCCTCGCAGCAAGCGCCGTCCCGAGCACGCCGACGCCGTCAACGCCATGGTCATCGGCAAGGACCGCGGCCGCTGGACCTGCGCGGTCGACGCCGATCCCGCACGGGTGATCACCGCGATGCGGGCCCGCGAGATGGGCCGGACCCCGGTGGTCGTCGGCGACCGAGTCGGGATCGTCGGCGACGTCTCCGGCAAGCCGGACACCCTCGCGCGCATCATCCGCGTCGACGAGCGCACCAGCTCGCTGCTGCGCACGGCCGACGACACCGACCCGTTCGAGCGACTGGTCGTCGCCAACGCCGAGCGCCTGCTGATCGTCACCGCACTCGCCGACCCGCCGCCGCGCACCGGCTTCATCGACCGCTGCCTGGTCGCCTGCTACGCGGGCGGGGTCGAGCCGGTGCTGTGCCTGACGAAGGCCGACCTGGCCAGCCCGGACGAGCTCCTCGCGGGCTACGCGGGCCTCGACATCCCGGCGATCGTGACCCGCTACGACGAAGAGCCCGAAGGCCTCGCCGAGATGCTGAAGGACCGCGTGACGGCGCTGGTCGGCCACTCCGGTGTCGGCAAGTCGACATTGGTGAACCGCCTGGTCCCGGACGCCGCGCTGGCCGTCGGCGTGGTGAGCGCGGTCGGCAAGGGGCGCCACACGTCCGTCGCGGCGGTCGCGCTGCCGCTGCCGGACGGCGGCTGGGTGATCGACACGCCGGGCGTACGGTCGTTCGGCCTGGCCCACGTCACCGCGGACGACATCGTGGACGCCTTCGAGGAGTTCGCCGCGGCCGCCGAGGAGTGCCCGTCGGGCTGCGGGCACCTGGGCCCGCCCGAGGACCCGGACTGCGCGCTCGACGACGTCGTCGCGGACGGCACGGCGCTCCCCGAGCGGCTCGCGTCGCTGCGGCGCTTGCTGGCCTCTCGCGGTGGTCACGAGGTGACCCGCGCCACGGAATCCTGAGGCAACCGGGAACCCGTAGCGGATCGTCACCGTCCCAGTGGTAACTATTCGTCCGATCGGGCGATATGCCGAGCGGACCATCCGACTCTGAGGGGAATTCGATGCGCAAGACCACCCTGGTCGCCGCGGGCGCGGCGCTGGTGCTCACGCTGACGGCGTGCGGCGGCAACTCCGGCACCGCCGAGCCGGCCGCTGCGGGCAACCAGACCCAGGCCAACGGCGGTGGCGGCCTCCTCGCCTCGCCGTTCACCGACGCGATCCAGCTGGCGTCGGCGTCCAAGCAGGGCACCGAGAAGTCCAAGTCGGCGAAGTTCACCATGGAGGGCTCCGCCGCCGGCCAGACCATCAGCGCGACCGGCGCGATGGCCTTCGACGGCGCGAACACCACGTTCTCGATGACCAGCACCGCGGCCGGCGAGACCACCGAGATGCGCATGGTCGACAAGGTCATGTACATCAAGCTGCCCGCGGACCAGCAGAAGCAGATGGGCACCGACAAGTCGTGGGCCAAGATCTCGGCCGACGGCACCGACCCCGTCTCGCAGGCACTGGGCGCGTCGCTGTCGCAGTCGGCCGAGCAGAGCGACCCGAGCAAGATGCTCGACCAGATTTCGAAGGCCGGCCGGATCATCTCCTCCGACCAGACCGAGCTGAACGGCGAACAGGTCAACCACTACAAGGTCGAGCTGGACATCGCGAAGGCGGTCGACCAGTTCACCGGGCAGCTCCCGGCCGCGACCCGCGACAAGGTCGCCGACATGCTCAAGGGCAAGGACATCAAGATCCCGGCCGAGCTGTGGCTGAACAAGGACAACCTGCCGGTGCAGGTCACCATGGACCAGGGCCCGATGATGCAGGCGCTGGGCGCGCCCGCGGGCGACTCGAAGTTCACGATGAAGTACACCGACTGGGGCACCCAGGTCGACGTGACGGCCCCGCCGGCCGACCAGGTCGTCGACCTCGGCGAGCTGATGAAGAAGGCCGGTCGCTGACCGGAGACTCTGAGTAGCAGCGGCTCCCCCGAACGGGTTCGGGGGAGCCGCTGTGTTTTTGTTGGCGCCATGCGCAAAGCCGCCGTCGTGCTGCTGCTCGTCCTGCTCGCCGGCTGCTCCGGCTCGCCGCCCCCACCCGCGTTCACCGAGGCGCGGGCGCTGGCCGACGCCGCCACGGCGGCCACGACGAGCGGCGGCTCGGCGAAGTTCACCACGGACGTCGCGGTGGGTCAGGTCCGGTCGAAGGGCCAAGGGCAGGCGCGGTTCGGCGCGGGCGGGACGTCCCAGGTGATGACGACCGACTTCATCGGCGAGCCGATGGAGCTGCGGCTGGTGGCCGGGAAGCTGTACGCGAAGGTCCCGGAGGGTTCCCGCGACGAGGTCGGCGCGGGAAAGCCGTGGGTGGCGGTCGCGGCGGACGGAACCGACCCGTTTTCACAGGTCCTCGGCGGCAGCCTCGCACAGCTGGCAGCCCAGAACGACCCGGCGCACACGCTCGGCGAGATCCGGACGGCGGGCTCGATCGTCTCTTCCGAGCGCACGGACTTGAGTGGCGTGGCCGCGGAGCACTACCGGGTGGAGCTGGACCTGTCCCGGCTGGGTGCCGATCTGCCCGCGGGCCTGCCGGCGGACTCGGCCGGGCGGCTCGGCAAGTTCCCGGTGGAGATTTGGCTCGACGACTCGCACCGGCCGTTGCAGGTCGTACTGGATTTGTCGCCGATTTTGCAGGGCGGGGAAGCTCGGATCACGACGCGGTACAGCGAGTGGGGAGTGCCGGTCGACGTGCAGCCCCCGCCTGCGGGCGAGGTGGGGTAGGTCGCTTTTGTTCGGCCGTTATGGGTCGCCGCCGATGGCCGGGTGGTGCGAGCGTCTCGAATGACTCACTCGCGACACCTGCGACGGCGGGCAACCCAGCATGGCTGTCTTGAATGAGTCATTCAGGTCTTGGGAGGTCCTGAATGACTCATTCAAGACCTCAACACGGCCGCCGAGCGTGTCGCCGCGGCTTCGCGGCCAGCCCTGCAGGTCAACCACCGCCGGCCAGACAGCCCCCGCCCGTCCCTGGGGGGCGTCCCCGAGTCCAGTCTACCGGCCACCCCCGACCGGATCCCCAGATCAACCCCACTTGTCCACAGGAAGTCCCACCTGTGGACAACTCAGAGCAGCTCCAGCAAGAACGGCAGTTCCTGCGGCGCGTACCAAGCCAACTCGTGGTCCTCGGCGTCCCCGAGCGTGAACTCCGCGTCCGGGTCCCCGAGGTCCGCCGCGTCGATCACCGCCGCCGCCGCGGCCACCGCGTCTCCGGCCTCCGAAGCGTCCACGTGGATCGCCGCCACCGCCGACAGCGGGATCGGTCCGCCGATGCGGACCACCGGTGCGTCGAGGTCCGGCCGCAACGTCACTCCCGCGACGTCCGCCGAAATCACCACGCGGCGGGGCTCGCCCTTCTCCTCCGCCGCGATCAGCCGCAGCGAGGCCCGGGCCGCGTCCAGTAGCGCCGCGTACTCCAGCTCTTCGTCCGAACCGCTCGAATACGCCTCGCGCAAGGCCGGCGTCAACGCGAACGCCGTTCCGCTGCGGGCGCGGAACTCCCCCGAGGATTCGAGGTCGCGAAGCATCGCGATGGTCGCAGGCAGATAGACCCTCACCAGTGCGCACCCTTCAGCTCTTCCAAGGACTCTTCGATCATCCCGGCGACGAGGTCGACGTCGAACGCGGCCTTGCGGTCGCCGTTCAGTCCGAAGTAGACGCCGCCGTGATACGACGTCACCCCGATCGCCAGCGCCTGGGTGCGCATCAGCGGCATCACCGGGAACATCTCGACCAGTCTGGCCTCTCCCGCGTACATCGGCACCTGCGGGCCCGGCGAGTTGGTCACCATGACGTTGAAGATGCGCCCGGACAGCGACCCCGCCGCTCGCGCCCCCAGGGAATGGAGCGTAGCCGGGGCGAAGCCGCCGACCTTGAGCAGCCCGCGCGCCGCCACCGGACGCCCCGAGTCGAGGTGCTCGGCCATCGCGTGCCCGATGTGCTGCAGCCGCAGCACCGGGTTGGGCTCGCCGACCGGCAGGTCCACCAGGTACGCGGCCACCTGGTTGCCGACCAGCGCCGGCGTCGAATACTCCGCCGTCTCGGCGTCGCGGACCGCCAGCGGGACCAGCGCGCGGATCGTCGCGTGCGGGGTCAGCGTCTCCTCGCGCGAAAGCAGCCATTCGCGCAGCGCGCCCGTGATGGCCGCGAGGACGACGTCGTTGACCGTGCCGCCGTGCGCCGCGCGGATCTTGCGGAAGTCCTCGAGCCGCGTCCGGACCACCGAGAACACGCGGCCGCCGGACACCCGGACGTTCAGCGGCCCGGTCGGCGCCGGGGTCACCAGCGTGCGCAGCGTCGAGGCCACGCCACCGACGGTCTCGGCGAACTTGCCCGCCGCCGCGAACGCGTCGTTCGCCGCCGAGCGGACGTTCTCCACGACCTCGCCCGGCCGCTGGACGCCCTCGCTGACCGCGTCCAGCACCAGCTGCGTGCGGCTCGGCTCGCGCCGCGGTGTCCAGATGTCCTCGAACGGCTCCGGCTCGGCCGGCGTCGGGTCGAGGATGAGCTGGCCGAGCTCGATCGTGCCGACACCGTCCACAACGGACTGGTGGGTCTTGGTCACCAGCGCCACCCGGTCGCCGGCCAGGCCCTCGATGAAGTACGCCTCCCAGAGCGGCCGCTCCGGCGCCAGCCGCCGCGACATCAGCCTCGCGACCAGGTCGAACAGCTGGTCGTCGCTGCCCGGCTGGGGCAGCGCCGAGCGCCGGACGTGGTAGTTCAGGTCGAAGTCGACGTCGTCCACCCACACCGGCCGCGCGAGGTGGCCGGGTACCTCGGCCACGCGCTGGCGGTAGCGCGGCAGGTACGCCAGCCGCGCCCCGACGAGGTCGAGCAGCTGCGCGTAGCTGAACCCGGAGCGCGGCCGCTCGAAGATCGCCACCCCGCCGACGTGCATCGGCGTCGCGTGGTCCTCGACGTAGAGGAACGAGGCGTCCAGCGCGGACAGGCGGTCGGGCATGAGCCGATCCTTACACAGTGCGAGACTGCCGGGTGTGGGTGATGAGTCGACTGTCTCGCCAAAAGATCGCTTCTTGACCGTGTACGGCCGGAAGCCGGTGCTCGAAGCACTGGCCGACGACGGCCTGCGCGTGGACAAGGTGATCCTCGCCGACACCGCCCGCGGTCCCGGCGCGGCGGAGATCCAGCGCGCGGCCAAGGAGGCCGGCGTGGCGGTGCAGCGCGCCAGCGCCCACCGGGTCAAGGTGCTCGCCGGCAACGGCAAGCAGGACCAGGGTGTGCTCGCCGACGTCGTCGCGCCGCGGATGCGCGCGCTCGAAACCGCGCTGTCGGACCGTCGGCCGCCGTCGCGCGTGCTCCTGCTCGACGGCATCACCACGCCCGCGAACGTCGGGATGATCCTGCGCACGGCGACCGCCGCGGGGCTCGACGGCGTGATCGTGCCGCGCCGCGGCGTCGCGGCGCTCGACCCGCTGGTGGTGAAGGCGTCGGCCGGCGTCGCGTTCCGCGCGCCGGTGCTGCGGTGCGGTTCCGCGCGCGACGCCGCCGAAATGCTCACCGAAGCCGGCTTCGGCCTTTACGCGCTCGGTGCGTCGGCGCGCACCACGATTTTCGACGTCGACCTGCCGCAGCGCGCCGCGTTCGTGCTCGGTGGCGAGACGGCCGGAGTCGGCGCCGAAGTCGGCGAGCTCGTCACGGAATGGGTGTCCATTCCCATGCCGGGTGACGTCGAGTCGCTGAATGTCTCAGCGGCCGCGGCGGTCCTGTCTTTCGAACTGGTCCGCCGGGCGCGATGACGCTCACCCGTCCGGGAACAGCGCGCCGAGCTCGGTGAGCGTTTCCCCGACCGTCCGGTGGTGCACGCCGACCATGCCCGCTTGGACGGCGCCACGGACGTTCGCGGCGGAGTCGTCGACGAACGCGCACCGCACGGCGGGCAGGCCGAGCCGGTCGGCCGCGATCAGGTAGACCGCGGGATCCGGTTTGGCGACACCGACCTCGCCGGAAAACACGAGTGCGTCGAAATAGTCGAACATGGTCTTCTTGACCTCGGCCGACGCCCCAGGGGCGTTCGACAGCAACGCGGTGCGAACCCCTCGTTCGCGCGCGGCCGCCAGGTAATCGTAGAAGCGGCCGGCGTCGGGATCCGTGAGAACTCCGGCGAAATCGACCAATAACCCCTTCAGCACCCGGCACACCATAGCCGTGGCGGCGACGCGTTGTCTCGCCCAGCGCAACAACGGATCGCGCTTACCGCACCGGCGTCGGCGAATCCATAGCTTCACCAGTTCTTTCCCGAATCGGGCGATTCCCATCGCCTTTCGGGCCGGTTCCCCCCTCTAAGGCGTGGCGGCGGCGAAATGCCACGCCCGGGAGGGGAGGAAATGTCCGAGGAACACCGCGTGAGAACGCTGGTCCACAACGAAGTGCAGCGCCGGGCGGAACGGCCGCCGGCGGTGACCGGGCCCGAACACCGGCGCGGCGACGCCCGGTGGCCGGCGCCCCGGCAGTTGGAGGCGGGTGAGGTCAGTCGCGTGCTGACCATGCTGCTGGAGGCGTACGACGGCCGGCGGCCGGTGCCGCAGATCCGCGGGCTGGTGGCGCCGGAGGTCTTCACGGGCCTCAGCGGGCCGCAGTCGGCGCGGCCGCGGCACCGGCTGCACCGGGTCCACGTGTGCACTCCGGTGCCGGGGGTGATCGAGGCGTGCGCCCGCGTGGAGGCGGAGGGCCGGTCGTTCGCCCTGGCGGCCCGCTTCACCCGGACCCCGGCGGGCTGGCAGTGCGTACGTTTCGCACTGCTGAAGCCGGGGCGGCCGGACCAGCAGGCGCGCCGGCAGGCGGCGGCGTGAGCCGCGCTCGCTCCGCCCGCTCGCCGCCGGGGCTCGGCGGGGACTGTGGCTGGGTGGCTGGAGGTTTCGGTCGAAACCTCCAGCGCCCGGGCCGTAACTCGCCCTGAAGCGCGACTCCCACCCCATCGGCGCGGTCGGGCGAGTCAGGGACGGCAACGCCCGGACCACGCGTCCCGATTCGCCGACCGGCTGGTCCGGAAGCCGGTCCGCCGGATCCGGGTACTCCGGTTCGGGGTGCCCGAAAGCTGGCTAAGCGCTCGCGCCACCGCCGACATTGCGCACACAGCGCAAAGAACTCGTCGCACAAAATAGGGCCGGGGCGCGCGTGCGCACCCCGGCTCCGGAAACCCCGTCAGCGACGCGGGCCCTTCTTGCCCTTCTTCTGGGCGTCGCGCTGCGCGGCACGGCGGTCCCGGCGGGTGCCCCCGCCGCCACCGCCCGCGGCCTGCGCTTCGCCGTCGGCGTGGGACTCGACCTCGCCGTCCTCGCCCGGGCCGGACAGCGTCACGCCCGACTGCTGGCCACCGCCGCCGAGGCCCTTGCCGCGCAGGGCGGCCGGGACGGACTCGGTGTCGGTCGTCGGCGGCTGCGGCGGTGCCGGACGCGCGTGCCGGCCTTCCGACGCCTGGCCGTTGCCCGAAGCGACGCCCGTGGGCAGCGCGGCCGCGGCCTCGGCGGGCGGCGCCTCGGCCCGCTCGACCTGAAGGTTGAACAGGAAGCCGACGGCCTCCTCCTTCAGCGAGTCGAGCATCGCGCGGAACATGTCGAAGCCCTCGCGCTGGTACTCGATCAGCGGGTCGCGCTGCGCGAGCGCCCGCATGCCGATGCCCTGCTTGAGGTAGTCCATCTCGTACAGGTGCTCGCGCCACTTGCGGTCGAGGACCGTCAGCATCACCTGGTGCTCCAGGGTCCGCATGCCGTCCGGGCCGACGAGCGCGTTGATCTCCGATTCGCGCTTGTCGTAGGCGTTGCGGGCGTCCTGCAGCAGCGCCTCACGCAGGCCCTGCGCGTCGAGGTCGCCGTCCTCCATCAGGTCGTCCCAGTCGATGCTGACCGGGTAGAGCTGCTTCAGCGCCGTCCACAGCTTCTCGTGGTCCCAGTCCTCGGCGTAGCCGTTGGCGGTCGCACCGTCCACATAGGCGTTGACGACGTCCCGGAGCATGCCCTCGATCTGGTCGCGCATGTTCTCGCCGGCCAGCACGCGGTGGCGCTCGGCGTAGATCACCTTGCGCTGCTCGTTCATGACCTCGTCGTACTTGAGGACGTCCTTGCGCTGCTCCATGTTGATCTGCTCGACCTGGGTCTGCGCGCTCTTGATGGCCTTGGAGACCATCTTGTGCTCGATCGGCACGTCGTCGGGCAGCCGCATGGTCGTCATGACGCGCTCGACCATCGTCGCGTTGAAGCGGCGCATGAGCTCGTCACCGAGCGAGAGGTAGAAGCGGGACTCGCCGGGGTCGCCCTGACGGCCCGACCGGCCGCGGAGCTGGTTGTCGATGCGGCGCGACTCGTGCCGCTCGGTGCCCAGCACGTACAGGCCACCGGCCTCGCGGACCTCTTCGGCCTCGGCCTTCGACTCTTCCTTGACCTGCTCCAGGACCGCGGGCCAGGCGGCCTCGTACTCCTCGGAGTGCTCGACCGGGTCCAGGCCCCGCTCGCGCAGCACGTGGTCGGCGATGAGGTCGGGGTTGCCGCCGAGCACGATGTCCGTACCGCGGCCCGCCATGTTCGTGGCGACCGTGACGGCGCCCTTCTGGCCGGCGCGGGCGACGATCAGCGCCTCCCGGTCGTGGTGCTTCGCGTTCAGCACCTCGTGCGGCACGCTCAGCTTCACCAGCAGCTTCGACAGCCGCTCGGACTTCTCGACGCTCGTCGTGCCGACCAGGACCGGCTGGCCCTTCTCGTGCCGCTCGGCGATGTCCTCGGCGACCGCCTCGTACTTCGCGTCTTCGGTCTTGTAGATCAGGTCCGGCTGGTCGGCGCGGACCATCGGCCGGTTCGTCGGGATCGGCACCACACCCAGCTTGTAGGTCTGGTGGAACTCGGCGGCCTCGGTCTCGGCCGTACCGGTCATGCCGGACAGCTTGGTGTAGAGGCGGAAGAAGTTCTGCAGCGTGATCGTCGCCAGCGTCTGGTTCTCGGCCTTGATCTCGACCTTTTCCTTGGCCTCGATCGCCTGGTGCATGCCCTCGTTGTAGCGGCGGCCGGCCAGGATGCGCCCGGTGAACTCGTCGACGATCATGACTTCGCCGTTGCGGACGATGTAGTCCTTGTCCCGGTGGAAGAGCTCCTGGACCTTCAGCGCGTTGTTCAGGTACCCGACCAGCGGGGTGTTCGCGGCCTCGTACAGGTTGTCGATGCCGAGCTGGTCCTCGACGAACCGGACGCCCTTCTCGGTGACGGCGACGGTGCGCTTCCGCTGGTCGACCTCGTAGTGGTACTTCGAGTTGATCAGGTTCGTCTTCTCGGTGCGCTCACGCGAGCCCATCGTGGTGGTGTCGATGCCCTGCATCAGCGGCGCGAGCCGGGCGAACTCGACGTACCACCGCGACGACTGGTCCGCCGGGCCCGAGATGATCAGCGGCGTCCTGGCCTCGTCGATGAGGATCGAGTCCACCTCGTCGACGACGGCGAAGTGGTGCCCGCGCTGCACGCAGTCGTCGAGGCTCCACGCCATGTTGTCGCGCAGGTAGTCGAAGCCGAACTCGTTGTTCGTGCCGTAGGTGATGTCGGCGTTGTACTGGGCGCGCCGGACGTCCGGCTGCTGCTCCGACAGGATGACGCCGACCTCGAGGCCGAGGAACCGGTGGATGCGGCCCATCCACTCCGAGTCGCGCTTGGCCAGGTAGTCGTTCGTCGTGACGACGTGCACACCCTGGCCGGGGATGGCGTTGAGGTAGGCCGGGAGGACGCAGGTGAGCGTCTTGCCCTCACCGGTCTTCATCTCGGCGACCTGTCCGAGGTGCAGCGCCGCGCCGCCCATGAGCTGGACGTCGAAGTGGCGTTGGCCGAGCACCCGCTTGGCCGCCTCCCGGACGACCGCGAAGGCCTCCGGCAGCAGGTCGTCCAGGGACTCGCCGTCGCCGTGCCGCTTGCGGAACTCGTCGGTCTTGGCCCGCAGCTCGGCGTCGGTCAGGTCCTTGACGTCGTCTTCGAGGGTGTTGATGTGATCGGCGATGTTGCGCAGCCGCTTCACCATCTTGCCCTCACCCGCGCGGAGCAGGCGGTTCAGCACCATCCGGTCGACCTCACTAGCTGATCAATGAGTGCGCCCAGGCCGGTCCCGGGCAGGTTTTCCCGCGGCGGCCGCCGTGGTCGGCGCCACCGTCCCACCCCATCGTAGGGAACGGTGGGCGTCGTGTGCACACGCCGTAGGTGTGGACGTGCGGATGGCCCGCACGCGAGCCGCGTGCGGGCCATCCGGAAGGCCTCCTTCAGGACCGGCTCAGCCGAGCCGGATCACGCCGTAGTCGAAGCCTTTCCGCCGGTAGACCACGCTGGGCCGGCCTGCCTCCGAGTCGTTGAAGAGGTAGAAGTCGTGGCCGACCAGCTCCATCTCGTAGAGAGCCTGGTCCACCGTCATGGGATCCGCGGTGTGCTGCTTTTCGCGAACGACGCGACCGGGCTGGTGACCCAGGTCGTCATCGGCCCAGCTCTGCTGCTGGGGCAGATGGATCTCTCCGGCGACCTCGAAGCCGTTCGTCTGCGGCTCGGCTTCGGGTGCTTCCAACACCGCGGTACGCGCGGCGGGACTGGCTGCGGCCGGGGATCCACCACCCGGCAGGGCCGAGGTCGCTTCGGCGACCGATTCCGGGCGGCTGCGCCCGTAGTGCACGCGCCTCCGGTCGTGTGTCCTCCGCAGCCGGTTCTCCAGCTTGGTGACTGCGGAATCGAGCGCTGCGTAGAAGTCGGCGGCACACGCTTCAGCGCGTACGGCCGGGCCTCGCCCCTTTCCGGTGATTTCGACGCGCTGGCAGCTCTTGGCCTGGCGCCGATTGGGTTCGTGGAACAGCTCCACGTCGTACCGGATGACTTTCCTGTCGTAGCGCTCGAGGCGGGCCAGCTTTTCGCTGACGAGTGCCCGATAGTGCTCGGGCACCTCTACGTTGCGGCCCTTAACGACGATGTCCATACACGACCTCCCTCGCTGAGATGACTGCGAGCTGTTGAGTTCACACACGGCGCCGGTGTAGCGGGGACGGAAGCCCGGATCGCGGGCTGAGAAGGAACTCGGGAACGGTTCACGACGTCTCGTGCCGGGAGCCCGAGCGCGGACTCAGCGCACCTCCGGCGCCAGGGACATGGGCTCGTCACCTCCCTGCCTGCGGGGATTGCTGATAGCGGAGCACGTTAGCTTCCTCACGCCCGTTGCAACAGCCCCCGAGCCGGGGGATGTCGAGGAATGAGACTCCGTCACCCCGCGCAGTGAGCGGAGGGTGAACACCAGAAAACTCCCGCTGGTCGGACGCTGCGCGTTCGCCGTGGGTTCACACGGACGGCGCATCGCCGCCGGCTGGTGGACGCCGAGGGTGACGGCCTGGTCCGCCGCAGCCGCCACTCCGGTGGAGTGGTGCGGCGGCCGAGTGCTGATGATCGACACCCTCATGCCGGGACAACGGCCGCGGGGGCTGGTGCGTTCCCGGCGGATGTCACTCATGTAGGTGACGTGGGGGTCACCCGGGTGCGGGGTGAGGCGAGATGTGCGGGGTTTGCGGTGGTCGGCGCGGGTGGGGTGACTTGCGCGGCCTGCTGGACCGGCAGGTGGAGCCGAGCGGCGGTCGCGGCCGGCGGCCACCGCGGGTCGGCGCCCAGCCACCACGCGGCGATCGCAGCCGGCGGCCACCGCGGGTCGGCGCCCAGCCACCACGCGGCGATCGCAGCCGGCGGCC